>JBEAXM010000149.1:0-5679 GCA_041159805.1 Bacteroidota bacterium | reverse complement strand
GATGATTTCTATCACAGGAAGCGACATGAAAGGCACCGTATCGCCATTGATAATGACGGCGCGGGTGACCACGGGAGTGGAATCGGTTTGTGCCGTTGCCGTGCCTAATTGCAGGATAAATAGAATCGCTATGACCAGGAGGGTGCGCATTCGACACCGATTATACTGCAATAACCGAGCCATGGGAATTTTATTGTTCAAGCCAATCGATTTCTTTTCCAACGGGAGGCGACCGATTCCTTGGAGCCAGCCGATCCGTGATTCGAGTTTTGTGTTGCGCCTACCAGACGGCTGGCGATAATGGCCGCCACCTGGGCTTCCGAATCATCATGCTTGGATAGAAACTCCGGCCTGAAATGCAATTTCACAAAATGGGTGTCGAAATTCCCTGACCGAAAGGCCTCGTGGCGCAAAACGAAAGCGCAAAATGAAAGCGTGGTCGCAACACCGGTGATCCGGTATTCATCAATGGCTCGCAGCATCCGATCCATCGCCTCCTCCCTACTCTTCCCATGAACCACAAGTTTGGCGATCATCGGGTCGTAATGAATCGGGATTTGCATGCCCTCCTCAAAACCATCATCCACACGAACACCGGGACCTTTGGGTATTTGGTAGGTGGACAGTGTTCCTATGTCAGGCAGGAAGTTGTTGAGCGGATCCTCGGCATAAACCCTTACCTCGATGGCATGTCCGTTTATATTCAAATCATTTTGGGAGAACGACAACTCGTAACCCATGGCAACCCTGATTTGTTCCTTCACCAAATCCACGCCAGTGATCATCTCGGTAACCGGATGCTCCACCTGCAAACGGGTATTCATTTCCAGGAAATAGAAGTTCAGGTTTTCATCCAACAGGAACTCCACCGTACCGGCACCAACATAATCACAGGATTTTGCCACCATGACTGCGCATTTGCCCATTCGATCACGCAACTCGGGTGTCAACACAGAGGATGGCGCCTCCTCAATAACTTTCTGGTGCCGACGCTGAACGGAACATTCCCTCTCAAAAAGGTGGACAATGTTTCCATGCATGTCGCCCATCACTTGTACTTCAATATGCCGTGGAGAGCCCACATAGCGCTCAATGAACACCGAGCCGTCGCCAAACGCAGAGGTTGCCTCGCTTACCGCGAGATGCAACATCTCATCAAATTGTGATTCATGCTCCACAATGCGCATGCCCTTACCTCCACCGCCTGCTGATGCCTTGACCAGAATCGGAAAGCCCACTTCGCTGGCAATTTTACGTGCCTTGTCGATGTCGGTGATTGCATAATCGGTTCCTGGAACCAAGGGGATATCATATTTTTTGACAGCATCCTTGGCAGCGAGCTTGCTGCCCATCACCTCCATCGACTCTGGAGATGGTCCGATCAGTATGATTCCCTCCTCGCGAACACGTCTCGCGAAAGCGGCGTTTTCAGACAAAAAGCCGTAACCGGGATGGATTGCATGGGCGCCAGTAGATTTGGCGGCACCAATGATTTTATCAAAGTCGAGGTAGGATTGGCTGGAAGGTGGCGGACCTATATGCACTGCCTCATCGGCGTAGCGAACATATGGGGCATTTCTATCGGCATCGGAAAAAACAGCCACGGTGGCAATCCCCATTTCCCTGGCACTGCGCATCACACGTAAGGCGATTTCGCCCCGGTTAGCCACCAATATTTTCTCGATCTTGCGAATGCCTTTGGGTGCCATTTTGAAACAACTTAAGATTTGCGAGTCAGCATACCAATGATCTTGTAAACAAGCTTGGCCAAAGTATACTCTGAAAGGATTTGTCCTTCGGCAGGAGCAACCTCCACCACATCGAAACCAACAACCCTCTTACGGGCAACCACCATGCGAAGAAACTCCAAGGTTTCATGCCAGTACAAGCCATTGGGTTCGGCAGTACCTACACAAGGCACAACAGAGGGATCAAAACCATCGGCATCGATGGTCAGATACACTTGGTCACCCATGGCTGCAATGGCCTCCTCCATCCAATTCGGATTGGACCTAACATAGTGAGCGTAGAATGTATGAATATTGTTAGACGACTTGATCAGCTCGGCCTCCTCCTTGCATTGTGCGCGGATTCCGATTTGCACCAGATTCACGCCCAGGTCGTGAACGCGTGCCATGACCGAAGCATGCGAAAAGGGATTGCCATGATACGACTGTCGTAAGTCGGAGTGCGCATCAATTTGCAAAACGGTTAAATCGCCGTATTTCTTCAAATGGGACTTCACAAAACCAAGGGTCACGGTATGCTCAGCCCCGAGAGAGATTACAAACTTTCCATCGTTGATCAACTTGTCGGTCTCCGATTCAATCAACTGAACAGCATCCGCATCCACCTTACCATTGAAATCGATAGGATCCAAAGTGGCGATGCCACCCTTGCGAAATGCCTCATCGTCGATTTCCTCATCATAAAACTCCACAAAATGTGAAGCGGCCAGGATGGCTTCGGGGCCTTTGGCCGAACCGCTTAAATACGAGGAGGTGTGTTCGTAGGGAACCGACTGTATGACGAACCTGCTGGATGCATATTCGTGCAGAGCTGGATCATCTATGGCCAGAAAATTGTTTTCGGCGGAACGTGCTTTCATAAAATCATTTTTTCAAAACATCGGCAACCAGGTCAGCTGCCTCTTTCAACTGTATGGCCGAAAACACCTTCAAGCCCGACTCATCGATGATGCGTTTGGCCTCCTCGGCGTTGGTTCCCTGTAAACGTACGATGATAGGAACCGGAATTTCGCCGATGCTCTTGTAAGCATCAACGACACCTTGAGCCACGCGGTCGCAGCGAACAATACCACCGAAAATATTGACCAGAATCGCTTTTACATTGGGATCCTTGAGGATGATGCGGAAGGCCTGCTCCACACGTGCAGCATTGGCTGTACCACCCACATCCAAGAAGTTGGCAGGGTCACCACCGGCAAGCTTGATGATGTCCATGGTGGCCATTGCCAAACCGGCACCATTCACCATGCAACCAACGTTTCCATCGAGCTTCACATAGTTGAGGTTGTGCTCACCGGCTTCCACTTCCGTGGGATCCTCTTCGGTGATATCGCGCATGGCTGCATAATCAGCATGACGGTACAATGCGTTTTCATCAAGGTTCACCTTAGCATCCACAGCGATGATCTTATCATCAGAAGTTTTGAGAACCGGATTAATCTCGAACATGGACGAATCAGTGGACTCGTAAGCTTTACAAAGCGCTGTTACGAACTTGGTCATCTCCTTGAAGGCGTTTCCGCTAAGTCCAAGATTGAACGCGATTTTACGAGCCTGAAACGGCTGCAGCCCAGTCTTAGGATCAATCTCTTCCTTGAAAATCAATTGAGGTGTTTTCTCAGCAACTTCTTCGATATCCATACCACCTTCGGTGGAATACATCACAATGTTGCGACCCGTTTGGCGGTTCAACAACACACTCATGTAAAACTCGGATGTGGGGGTTGGCCCTGGGTAGTAAACATCCTGTGCGATGAGCACCTTATTGACTTTTTTGCCTTGAGGACCGGTTTGCGGAGTCACCAACTGCATACCGATGATATTGGTTGCTTTTTCATTGACCTCGTCCAAACTTTTGGCCAGCTTAACGCCTCCGCCTTTTCCGCGGCCACCGGCATGTATTTGGGCCTTTACCACCCACCATTGGGTTCCGGTTTGAGCTTGCAGCTCCTTGGCAGCGGATACGGCTTGCTCGGGGGTCTCGGCAACGATACCCTCCTGAATGGCGACACCGAAACTCTTCAGAATCGATTTGCCTTGATACTCATGAATGTTCATATTAAAAACGGGATTTTTTCAGGGTACGAAAGTACCGAAAAAAGGAGAGAAATTGGTCGAAAAAGGAAAGTGCTTACCTAATGGTAAAGGCGGAAGGCAGTGGCGGTTAGCCTTTGGCGGTGGAACACATTGTACTTCATTATTAATAAATCCTTCACACTTCGAGAGGATCATAGCAGCAAGTTGGGGGTAAGTCTTAAAGCATCCACACTTCAACCCATCCATAAACTCAGAGCAAAAAAGCTCAGGGCAAATCGAAATTTTCCATCGTAAATTTTCCCCGACTAATTCTTGAAATACTTCTTAGCGGTGGTCACATAAGCCCGGATGTTTTCAATACGGTTTTGATCTCCCGGGTGGGTGCTCAAAAACGCCGGCGGTTTAGGTCCCTTGTTGATTTCTATCATCCTGCTCCACACAGCGGGTGCCTGTTCGGGATCATAGCCAGCCATGGCCATGAAGATCATACCTAACTTATCGGCCTCCGTCTCATGCAGTCGCGAAAAGGGAAGCATCACCCCAACTTGCGAACCAACGGCATAGGCGGTATTGAAAATCGCGCGGGTCTCGGCAGGTTTGTCAGACAAAGCCACATCCAAAGCCAGTCCTCCCGTTTGGGCCAAAAGCATCTGGCTCATCCGTTCATTACCATGACGGGCTACGGCGTGCGCCACCTCATGTCCCATCACAAAGGCCAAGCCCGTTTCGTCTTTTGTTACGGGCAGCAGTCCGGTGTAAACCACCACCTTTCCACCCGGCATGCACCATGCATTGATTTCCTTGGAGTCAACAAGCTTGAACTCCCATTTATAGTCCTGAACCCGATCACCCATTTTATTTTGCTCCAAAAAGGTGATCACGGCTTTCGAAATACGATCACCCACCCTGGCAACCATGGCAGCATTGGCGTTGGTGGCCGCAAGAGGCGGGTTTTTGTCTAGGAAATCCTTGTAACCCGTCAAACTCATTCCGATCAACTGACTCTCGGGAAGCAGGTTCACCTGACGGCGGTTGGTGATGGGAACTTTGGAACAAGCCACCAACAACAGTGTGATGATACTTGTGATTAGGAGTTTTTTCATGTTGATGATTGATGGACGATGGGCAAACCGGGTTTTTATTTCGACATTACTAATAGTAAAAAAGCTGATGCGTTTCAGTGATACGCAAGCAACGCGATTTAAAGATCGATCAGGTCAGCATGCCACCATTCACATGGATCACCTGACCAGTGATGTAACCCGACATGTCTGATGCCAAGAACACCACCAAATCAGCAACATCCTTAGGGGTTCCTCCGCGTTTCATGGGGATGGCCTCGCGCCATTGGTTGACGACATCCTGATTGAGCACATCGGTCATTTCCGTTTCAATGAATCCAGGTGCCACCGCATTACATCGGATATTCCGTGAGCCAAGCTCCAAAGCAACGGATTTGGTAAAGCCGATAATGCCCGCCTTGGATGCGGCGTAGTTGGCTTGACCTGCATTTCCTTTCACTCCAACAACCGAAGTCATGTTGATGATAGAACCTTTGCGCTCCTTCAGCATCGGACGTTGCACCGCTTTTGTGATGTTGAAAACCGAGTTCAAATTGGTTTTGATGACTTCGTTGAAGCTATCCTCCGACATCCGCATCAGCAGATTGTCGCGGGTGATTCCTGCATTGTTAACCACCACATCAATCCTACCGAAGTCGGCCAGCACATCGCTAATCAGTTTCTCTGCGGCAGCGAAGTCGGATGCATCCGACTGATAACCCTTTACCTTGACACCGTTGGCAGCCAGTTCGTTTTCCAAATCTTTTGCCTTTTCAGGAGATGACAAATAAGTGAATGCCACAGCAGCACCCTGCTCGGCCATACATTGAGCA
>JBEAXM010000287.1:0-5111 GCA_041159805.1 Bacteroidota bacterium | reverse complement strand
GTGGGCTCCAAACCCTCGGTGGTGTCGGGATTGTATACTACCACCTCTGCACCGTTATCGGGTGTTATGGAAAAAACATTAAACCTATCCACCCTTTTCTTCCAGCTATCGGGTTTTGCTTCTGGCTGAAAAACAATGTATTCATCCTGGACCTGATAATTCATGTAGCGCTTTTCCTTTCCATTCAACATCAGGATGGTTCCTTGGCTGAATGAGGCACCCGATAACAGAACCAATGCTAAAATTGTTATCAAAATGTGTTTGAGATTCATGTTGAATGGAGTTGATTGATAAACAAATCTAACCAAAATACCCAATCCCTTGAAACCTCAAACGATTGTTTATGAACAAGCGGTATTTACCTGTTTTACCTACCTTTGCTAACCCTGAAAAACACCCCTAAAACCATGACGATTTATCGTTTCGAAGACCGACACAACGGACCGCGATCCAACCAAGTGAATCAAATGCTCAGCGACTGCGGATACGGCAGTATGGAAGAGCTGATTTCAAAGACCATTCCGAACACCATCAGAACCCAGGGCGAGCTGCCCATCCGTGAGGCATTGTCGGAGTCGGATTACTTGCGCGAACTGAAAACCATTGCCTCCAAAAACCAGGTATTCAGGAGCTACATCGGGCTGGGATACTACAATACGTTGATTCCGGGTGTTATCCTAAGGAACATCCTCGAGAATCCAGGTTGGTACACGGCCTACACCCCGTATCAGGCCGAGATTTCGCAGGGTCGTATGGAGGCATTACTGAACTACCAAACCATGGTTTGTGACCTTACGGGGATGGAGATTGCCAATGCCTCCCTGCTTGACGAGTCGACTGCAGCAGCAGAAGCCATGCACATGTTTTTTGCAACACGTAGCCGTGAACAGATGCAAAAGGGCACCAACAAGTTTTTTGTTGCAGCTGATTGCTTTCCACAAACCATCGATGTGTTGATCACCCGCTCCGCTCCTATCGGTGTTGAGTTGGTGATTGGTGATCCCAACGGATTTGAGCCCGATGCTTCGTTCTTCGGCGCTTTGCTTCAATACCCGAACGTAAAAGGAACCATACAGGATTATTCATCCCTAACCTCCAAGGCCCATGCTGTTGGTTGTCGGGTTGCCGTAGCTGCCGACATCATGAGTTTGGTGTTGCTGACCCCTCCCGGCGAATGGGGTGCCGACTGCGTAGTTGGCTCCTCTCAGCGCTTCGGTGTTCCGATGGGATACGGCGGACCGCATGCAGCATTCTTTGCCACCAAAGAGGAATTCAAGCGTGATATACCTGGACGAATCATCGGTGTTTCCATTGACGCAGCGGGAAACCAGGCATTGCGTATGGCCTTGCAAACTCGTGAGCAACACATCAAGCGCGACAAGGCCACGTCCAACATTTGCACAGCACAGGTGTTGCTTGCAGTGATGGCAGGTATGTATGCCGTTTATCACGGACCTGAGGGATTGAAGGCCATTGCAAGTGAAATCCATTCAAAGGCATGCCATCTGGCGGATGCCATATCCAAGTACGGGTACAAGACCAACAGTAACTCCTACTTCGACACCATCACCGTTGAAGCAACCGGCAAGTGTGACGCCATACGAGCCATGGCAGTCGAATCGGGTATCAACTTCCGGTACAACAATGATGCTACCGTTTCAGTGTCCGTTGACGAGTCTGTCACCGCAAGCGACTTAGCCGACATCATCAAGATTTTTGCAGCAGCAGCGGGTGCAGCGCCCGGGTCGAACGGTTTCCACTACGAACCAGGTAAAGCCATCAATCGCATCCCCAATCCACGCAAGAGCGCAATCCTGCAAAATCCGGTATTCAACAACCACCACTCAGAGTCGCAAATGCTCCGATACATCAAAAAATTGGAGAGCAAAGACCTTTCATTGTGCCACTCCATGATTGCCTTGGGTTCGTGCACCATGAAATTGAATGCGACCAGTGAAATGGCTCCTGTGAGCTGGTCAGAGTTCAGCACCATGCATCCTTTCGCTCCGGTAGAACAGGCAGCTGGTTACATGCAGATCATTCAAGAATTGGAAAAGGATTTATGTGTGATCACCGGTTTCGATGCGGTATCCTTGCAGCCCAACAGCGGTGCTCAAGGTGAATATGCCGGATTGATGGTGATCCGGAATTATTTCATTCATAAAGGTGAAGGACACCGCAATATCGCATTGATTCCATCATCCGCCCATGGAACAAATCCGGCAAGTGCAGTGATGGCCGGCATGAAGGTGGTGGTGGTTAAGTGTGATGAAAAAGGAAACATCGATGTGTCAGACCTTCGGGAGAAAGCGGTTCAACACAAAGACAACCTGGCTTGCTTGATGGTTACCTATCCATCAACACACGGCGTGTACGAGGAAGCCATCAAAGACATCACCTCCATCATCCACGAAAACGGTGGACAAGTCTATATGGACGGAGCGAACATGAACGCACAGGTCGGACTCACCTCTCCCGGCATGATTGGTGCGGATGTATGTCATTTGAACTTGCATAAGACCTTCGCCATACCACACGGTGGAGGCGGTCCAGGCATGGGCCCTATCGGAGTGGGTAAGCATCTGGCTCCATTCCTGCCAGGACATCCTGTCATCAAAACCGGAGGAGGCGACAAAAACGCAACAGCTGTGTCGGCTGCTCCTTGGGGCAGTGCCAGCATTCTTTTGATTTCCTACGGATACATCCGGATGATGGGTCGCGAAGGTGTTACGAACGCCACGCGGATAGCAATCCTTAATGCCAACTACATCAAAGCCCGCTTGGAAGCCCACTACCCGGTGTTATACAAAGGAACCAGCGGCACCGTGGCGCATGAGATGATCCTTGATTGTCGTGCCTTTAAAACCAGTGCTGGAATCGAGGTGACTGATATCGCAAAACGATTGATGGATTACGGATTCCACGCACCAACTGTTTCATTCCCTGTGGCCGGCACCATCATGGTTGAACCTACAGAAAGTGAGTCATTGGATGAAATAGATCGCTTCTGCGATGCGATGATTGCCATACGCGAGGAAATCCGTGCCATAGAAAACGGACAAACATCGAAAGAGGACAACGTATTGGTGAATGCCCCCCATACGGCTGCTGAAGTAACGGCTGACAACTGGAGCCATCCATACTCTAGAAGGCAAGCCGCATATCCATTGCCTTACGTGCATGATAATAAATTCTGGCCATCGGTAAAGCGTGTTGACAATGCATATGGCGACCGAAACCTCGTTTGCACTTGTCCAGATGTGGAGAGCTACGCGGAAGCAACGGCTTGACAATAACTTGTTCCCAAAAAAGAAGTCCGATCGAAATTCAACGATCGGACTTTTTTGTTTTCAATTAACTGAAATATGACTGAAAGGACTTACAAGTGATGATCAATAAATTTGAACATGAAGATCATCCATTTGAAAGCTGGATTTACCACGGTTCCACACATAAATCTTGACAACTGAATTCGGCTTGATGGATTCGGGCTTGATTCGGAAATCAAATGCCGCTTGCTGCCAAGTCTTGCCTTTTTCATAGGGCACATTGAATCCATCCCATTGTAGTGTTGCGCCATCGGATTCGATGGAGCACACTGCTAACACATCATTAAGCTTTTCTTGGGAAAACATCTGAAAGCGCACCTTGATAACGGAGTCCTTTCCAAAGGTGGACATATCGGCCAGTTTAAAACTTGTTCCAGCACCATATTCGACCTCAGGTCCCAGACTTGATCGCATGCCACCCGAATAACTGTTTCCTGCTGAAACGGTGTTTGCATTCATAACACCATCTGTTGTTTCAAAGTCGAAATACAACATTCCGTTTGCAAGGTTTGATTTCGGTTTGACCCTTTTGAAAAGATGAATCTCAAAATCGTAGTCGCCCAAAGTCTTAAATGGCTCGTCAGGATAGAAAGACTTCAGCAATTCGAAGTTGGGATCTGACTTCAATTTATCCAGCGGGATCCTTGCTTCATTGGCACCGAAATGCGAATCCCAAAACACGATGGTATTCAATGGCACTGGGCCATCCAACCCCCACTCTTCTATTGCAGGATAGAACCCCCACAATTCCCCTGTTTTGGCTCCATCAAATGGATCCTTGTTTGAGGCAATCATCAAATAAGGAAAAAGGTAATAGAGTTTCTCATCCGAGTAACCTGACTTCATGTACCACTCCCCTGCCTGTTGCACCAATGCCTCCTCCTTGTCAAGTCGCAAGGGCAAATATCCTTTTGCAAACGGGTAAACAATAGCAGCAATCAACGCTACAGCAATGAAAGCATTGCGATAAGAGAGGGTTTTTCTGATAAAATATTTTTCATCCAAGAACATAACACCTCGCCATGCAATAAGTCCAGCCATGGGAGCAACACCTGCAATTGATCGCTCAAGTCCCAATGAACCAAACAATCCCTTCCACCAAAAAATTGAATGAGCAATCAAATAGGTCAGGAAAGAACCATAAATCAGCCAGCTTTCCTCCAGTGAATAGTCTTTTGCTGCCAGCACTCTATTGAAAATCCCCTTTGCATCCCTGAGCTTCCAAACCAGGCCTAAGACGAAAAGGACTAGTATGGGATATCCGATGATGATATCCATTTTCTTGATGTAGTGCAAAAATTCTCCGCTTCCATATAAATCGGCATTGTGACCTGTATATGGATTTTGGTTCGCAACCCAGAAAAAGTCATCATAATAAAACCAGCCGGCCAAACTATAAGCCAATGTTCCGAAAGCCAGCAAAGGAACGAGGAACCATTTTCCACGAAGAAGCAAAACCATCCCAAACAATGGCAGCATCATGTTTCCTTCGGATCGTACGAATGGAAGGAAGGAGATCAACAGTGTAGCTGCCAGATAACGGTTGTGCATGAAAAGCAATGCAGCTCCCAAAAGGAAAAATCCAAATGAGGGTTCTGTCAAACCGCTGTTTACTGAACAAGAAAAAACAGGTGCAAGTACCGACAATAAAAGAACAGGCCAGGGATCTGTCATCCTTAAGCGCAACGCGATCAAATATGCAAACCAAGCCGTGAAGGTCGCAGCCAATGCATTATATATTTTTATGCCCATTAAGCCGAATTGTGAAAACGGCGAAGTCAC
>JBEAXM010000199.1:0-4031 GCA_041159805.1 Bacteroidota bacterium | reverse complement strand
TTGGTGCGACCGCCACCTGGAACAACAGAGGTTGCCCTTATTGCCGAATCCACATAACCAGGATATTCGGCTTGTGTTTCCATGAAGCGTGACTGAAACGAAAATCCTTTACCGAAATATCCATCAACCTGAATTCCACGACCATTGACATAGGTGGCCCTGGAAGTGTCTGTTTCGGATGTGTAACCCATTGTAAAATCAAAAACGGGGTCTATGCTGATTAGGTAATCAGACCCCTTGATTTCCAAAAGGTGTTCTCGGAAAAGTTTGCGTGCCAACCTACTTTGGGAATTTGGAAAGGGCCCTGAACCGAAACCGCTGATGGTGTCGCTAACCCCTTCGGCCCGCATCTCATTCACCATATATGGCTTCACAGAAGTATGGAAATTCGACCCGGGCTTGTTCAACGATGAGTCAAACTTACTATTTAGCTCATGGCTCAATGGCAGATAATAGTGCTGGGCGATGGATTCAGCGGTGATTGAGCACAGCATAAAAACAAAGGCAAAAACAAGGACCGGATGTTTGCTTCGGAAATCAATCATGAATATGCAATATGGTTTGAAGTTATGAAATTTAACCCTTTTCAGCCAACGCCCGCTTGAAAAGCTGTTCATATTGATCCGCGATTGTATTCCAATTGTATTGTTCGCGTACCTTTTTCAAATTCGCCTGTATGGCGTCGTTTACTGAGGAATCCTTTTTGAATGAATCTACAATCGCACAAACATCATCGGAGTTCATGAAAAAGGAGGCATTGGATTCCAGAACAGACCTGTTGAATTCATTGCCATGGGCCACTACATAAACCGGAGAGGCCATTGCCTCCAACAATGATGGGTTTGTGCCTCCCACCGAATGGCCATGGAAATAATATTTGGCATGGTGACGCAGGTTGTTCAAGTCATCCTGGTTATAGATACCACCCGTAAACCGTATGCGCTTGTCGCCACTGTATTTATCAATAAGCATCGTCGCATATCCGGTTATCATATTCCCAACAACAAGGATAGGATCCTCGCATCTTGATTTGCAATAGCCCTCCAAAACCATGTCTATATTGTTTTCCGCCTCCATCCTAGCTATTACAATGGAATACTGCCCTTCCGTAACCCCGTATCCACTCAAAACCGACACATCGGGCTTGGAAAACGGTTCACAACCATAGGGGATGAATGTCGAGTCCTTGCCGTATGTCTTTAGCAAATACTCTCTTATTTTCTCGTTGTCCGAGACCAAATGATGGGAATGCTTGGCACCAAGCTTCTCAAACCAAAGAGCTAGCTTTTTAACCGTATCGCTCCACTTGTCGCGCTTCCACTCCAGGCCGTCCATGTTGGTCACCACGACGCTCGTTCCGAAACTCATGATTGGAAAAAAGATTGAAGCGGTTGTGTATCCAAGCACAAGAAGTATGTCTGCCTTATCCTTGATTGCATCACGCATGCATAGGAAATCATATATGAAGTTACCTGCCGTTCCTACAGTGAGCTCAGGATTCCAAACGTGCTTGACCTTCACTCCACGGTAGTACGATTCGGAATATGGATGATAATGGGTGTTGTATACCGTTACATCGTGGCCACGTGAAGCAAGTAAAACCGATAGGTACTCGGCACACTGTTCGAATCCGCCGTAATTATTGGGAATGCCCCTGGTGCCTGCGATTGCAATTTTCATAAGCAGGTTACGAAAATAGGAAACAGCATCTAGAAAAGTGTCAACCCGCCAAGATCAGGTCTGAAATGATAGGCCTATCTGGAGTTTTCAAGAAAAAGACTGTAAATCATAGAGCTTTCTGTACAATCCTTTACGCTCCAAAAGTTGTTCATGGGTTCCACGCTCTTCGATGACACCCCGGTTTAGTACAATGATCTCGTCGGCGTGCTGTATGGTTGATAAGCGGTGGGCTATGACCAAGGTGGTGCGATTGGCCATCAGTTTGGTGAGCGCCTCCTGGACTAACCTCTCTGACTCGGTGTCCAAGGCAGAAGTTGCCTCGTCCAGGATCAGGATTGGCGGATTTTTAAGCACAGCACGGGCAATGCTGATCCGCTGACGCTGTCCACCCGACAACTTACCTCCACGGTCACCTATGTTGGTTTCATAACCCTCTTGAAACTCCATGATGAAATCATGAGCATTGGCAATCCGAGCGGCCTCTTCAATTTGCGGCCTGGTCGCATTTTCACATCCAAAGGCGATATTATTGGCTATTGAATCGTTGAATAATATGGACTCCTGAGATACCACACCGATCATTGAGCGCAACGAGGAGAGCTTGGCATCCTTGATATTAAGACCGTCTATTGTGATTTTTCCTTGAATGGGATCATAAAACCTAGGAAGCATGTCGGCCAAGGTGGTTTTACCTGAACCTGACTGCCCAACCAAGGCAATGGTCTTACCCTTAGGCACCAACAGGTTGATGTCCGACAATACCTGTTCTGATCGGCCGCCCTTGTATGTAAAACCCACATGGTGGTATTCCACGGCACTGTTAAAGCCATTGAGTACAACCGCATCTTCGCGGTCAAAAATATCATTCTCAGCATCCATGATCCGATTGATACGCTCGGCAGAGGCAATCCCCTTCTGTATATTGTAAAAAGCGTTGGTAAATGCCTTGGAAGGCGGGATGATCTGAGAGAATACGGCAATGTAAGTGATGAACATCGATGCCGAAAGCGATGCATCGGATGTGAGCACGAGTTGTCCTCCAAAATACATGATTACCACCAAGACACTGGCTCCTAGGAACTCACTCAACGGCGACGCCAGGTCCACCTTCCGGTACATGCGTATGGTGGTGCGGGTATAGTGGTTGTTGGTTTCCTCGAATTTTTCCTGTACGGGTCTTTCCGCATTGAATGCCTTGATGATGCGAAGGCCCGACAAGGTCTCCTCCATGATGGACAACAACGAGCCGAGATGCTCCTTGCTTTTAACGGAAGTGCGCTTCAGACTTTTTCCAATCCTTGTGATGAGCAATGCGGTTACTGGAAGTAAGATAAAAACAAACAAGGTCAGATGTGGGCTGATGAAAACCATTGTGGTCAGGAAGAGGGCGATGGTGAGCGGTTCCCTGAAAGTTGCCTCCAAGGAGCTCATAACAGACCACTCGATCTCCTGCGTGTCGGAAGTCATCCTGGAAATAATATCACCTTTGCGCTCATCAGAGTAATAGGATAAGGGGAGGTCCATCACTTTGCGATGCATCTGGTTCCGTATATCCTTTACCACTCCATTGCGGACTGGTGCGAGGAAAAACATGGCAAGGTACCTGCAAAGGTTTTTGCAAAAAAACATTACAACCACCAGCCCGCAAATGAGCATCAGGGCATATAGCTTGCCTTTTTCGGGATCAACGATGATACTAGTGAAATAGTAATAAAAACCGTCCACCAAGGCATCCACGGAAAGTGTTAGTTCCGGTGCTCCTTTAGCGATTCTTTGGGCATAATCCGCTTCCGATTTCAAAAACAGCAGGTCCAGAAAAGGAGCAACCATGGTAAGGGAAAACAGGTTGAAAACCACGGAGCACATGTTGAAGGCCACATTCAGCACGGCATAGCCCCAATAGGGCTTTACCAGCCGGATAATCCGTAAATAGGTCTTCATAGGGCAAATATACCATTTCCACGGCATCCCTTGAACCCAACTCATTGAGTATTCAATGGAAGAGAGTACATTTGCGGTATGGACTCCACCCGACAACTTAAATTCGCCAAGCTCATACAAAAAGAGATCGGTGACCTCTTCCAAAAAGAGGGCAAAAATTATTACGGGAATTCATTCATCACCGTCACAGGTGTGCGCATCACCCCCGACCTGTCCATAGCACGCATTTACGTTAGCACCTTCCATGAGAAAGGCGAGGATGTATTGGGAAAGTTGAACACCCACAAAAGGGAAATCAGACATAAATTAGGATCTCGGATTCGAACCCAGGCCAGGGTGATACCTGAACTGGAGTTCTTCATCGATGACTCACTGGATTATGCGGAAAAAATCGACAAACTGATGAAGGG
>JBEAXM010000133.1:0-5191 GCA_041159805.1 Bacteroidota bacterium | reverse complement strand
GTTTTGTTCAATTGCCTGGTACATGTTGTTTTTTGGGATTGGCTTTAGTGAATTTCCTGCCTATGCCAATCTCCATGAAGTCTGCCTTGCCCCAATGCGACTTCACATGAATGCCCGCGGTCCAATTGGGATTGATGTTTTGTCTGATGCCAAAACGATGGTAGACGGATTCGCTTTTCACACCTGAATATACATAGGATCCTATGCTCAGCACCAACGCGGTGTTGCCCAGGTGCATCTCAGTTCCCGCATGGATGCCGGAACGGATCAATTCCAAAAAGCCATTTGATTCATCGTAATTGAAACGTTGTGACAAGGACTTGTCATAAAACAGGTCAATACCTCCTCCAAACGAAAACTTGTTGCTGGTGCGCCACATCCGCTCGGCAAACAGGGAAGCTACTCCATATTTTGCTCCGTCGGCCGGGGCCACTTCCTTGACAAAAAAAGATCCGAAAACAAAATCACTAACCCCTTTTTCAACCGCATCCATTTCGGTTCGGGTTGGAAGGGGTTCGGTGGATTTGTTGAATGCATATCCTAGTGTGAAGGCGGCCATGTTGATCCCGAGGTTTGGTGTTTCGAAGCTGCCATTGCTGTAATGCGTCAGGGATAACCCCAGTTTAATCTCATGTTTTTTGGCAATCCTGAAACCAAGCGTCGGGTGAAGCAATATGGAGTTATTGACACGGGAGCCAATGGCCACATTTTTGTAGTTGGTCTCCGCATCGAACTTTTTTTCGGCAACACCAATACCCCAACCGAATTTCATACCCAACCGAACCCCTTTCCACTGATGCACCTTGAAGTCAACATAAGGAACCAGGGAATATGCATTTCCCAAATAGTCATTGTTGCCAAGGTTCCACGCGCCAAAATAGATTCCTGCCTTCGGTAATCCATAATCCCAATGCCAGCTTTTCTTTCCGGAAACCTGTCTGCCAATTGAAAGGTCGAAACCGTTTACCCGGTCCTTTCGAAGTCCTTCAACCAACGGACGATGGGCCACCAGATAACCTCGATGCCAGGTGGGCTCCACTGTGATATTGTTTTGGCCTATGGCTGGCGACAGGGTAAGCGCAAACATGGTCAAAACCATACATAGTATCCGCAATTGCGTAAGCATGAGGCAAATATAAGCAGTGTTCAGCAGCCAATGATTCGTTAACTTTGAGCATTCAAGAATATTATGGACTCCAAGCTCGAAGCATTCGGTAGGTTGTTGAAAATCATGGATGAATTGCGTGAACAATGTCCGTGGGACAAAGCGCAAACCATGGAATCCCTTCGCCACCTGACAATAGAGGAAGTTTATGAGTTGGCTGATGCCATTTTAGCGGGTGACCAGGAAGAGGTCAAAAAGGAATTGGGTGACATTTTGCTTCATATCGTGTTTTATTCCCGGATCGGATCCGAAACGAAGTTGTTCGATATCGAATCGGTAATCAACCAGGTTTGCGACAAGCTGATACACCGCCATCCGCACATTTATGGCGAAGTGAAGGTTGGCAATGCTGAAGAGGTTGCTAAAAATTGGGAGCAACTAAAGTTGAAGGAGGGTAAAAAATCGGTTTTGGAGGGCGTGCCCAAATCACTGCCCTCCTTGATCAAGTCGATGCGCATCCAGGACAAGGCCCGTTCAGCAGGGTTCGATTGGGAACAACAGGAGCAGGTGCTTGATAAGGTGGAGGAGGAGTTGCGCGAGTTACGTGCAGAGATCCGTTCGGGCCAAACCGACCGGATTAAAGCCGAGTTTGGTGATCTGATGTTCTCCATGGTGAACTTATCCAGGTTCTTGGATGTAAATCCCGACGAAGCACTTGAGCGCACCAACGGAAAGTTCATTGCCAGATTTCAGTACCTTGAAAATGCCGCCAAAGAAGCTGGCAAAAATTTGCGAGATATGTCGCTGGAGGAGATGGATGTTTTTTGGAATGAGGCAAAGGCAAAAGGGCTTTAATCACTTTTTGTAGGCCATGTTTCACGCACAGCGATTGTTGACCCTTTTGATTGTACTTTTTTCCGGCTTTGATGCCTCCGGTCAATCAAGATATGAATTCGGTAATAATCTTGTTTCCGATGCTGGTGAATATTTGCGTGAACCTGCAAAATGGGACAAGCGCGATTGGATGGCATTCACCGGCGCCACGGTGGCAACCTCCGCTTTGTTTTACACGGATTCTGAAATTCACAACGAGTTACTGAAAATCCACGATGGATCAACGGGAAAATTCAGCGCACGATTCATAGAGCCCTTCGGCAATGGTACGTTTTCCTTGCCCATATTGGCTGTAGTGGGATCGTATGGCTTGCTGTCAGGGAAAAGGGATCATTTGGCCGTGGCTGGCGCAGGTTTGGAGTCGTTTGTATTTTCTGCCGGAGTGGCCACAGGTTTCAAATGGATGTTTCAACGTGAGCGGCCCGTTGCAGGAGCACAATCATTTAATTCGTTGAACTTCGAGGGTCCTTATGGTGATCTGGGGGATGAGGGGTCTTTTGTGTCGCGACATGCGGCTACATCCTTTGCCGTGGCAACGGTACTGGCCTCGGCCTATGGAAAGAAACGAAAATGGGTTCCTTGGGTGGCCTATGGCCTTGCCAGTGCTGTAACCATTTCGCGCGTCTATAACGGAAAGCATTGGTCTTCCGATGCATTTGCCGGTGCCGCCCTTGGTTTCGCAACGGGTAAGCTCGTGGTCAGATTGCACCGTCAAAGAGGCCTTGCCTGCTTTCAGCCCTAAACTTTTTTGTTCATTTTATGTTCCTATTCCGATATTTGCAAACTCAAACCATTTAACCTTTAATAACCATTATGTCAGTTTCCGTTAATCAACCCGCACCCGATTTCACACTTTTCAACACCGAAAGACAACCAGTGACCTTGAGCTCACTCCGTGGACAAAAGGTGGTTCTATACTTTTTCCCTGCCGCATTCTCAGGCGGTTGCACCAAGGAGCTTTGTTCTGTTCGCGATGACATGGCCTCCTACAACAACATTAATGCAAAGGTTATTGGAATCTCTACGGATGCCTTTTTCTCTTTGGCCAAATTCAAAGAGGAGCAAGGATATAATTTTGAATTGTTGGCAGATTACAACAAGGATGTGACAAAGGCATATGGAGCTCAATATGACGAGTTCATCTGTGGAATGAAAGGCACTGCCAAGCGTTCGGCTTTTGTGATTGATGAGAATGGAATTGTGAAGTATGCCCAGGTGAATGACTCCGCTGCCGATATGCCCGACTTCGATGCGGTGAAGGCGGCTTTGGCCTGATTACAGAATCAGGGCTACGGAGGCCCCCAGCAAGATGACCATTAACTTGTAAAGGTTGAAACGGTGATCGCTACCCGATTCGTAAAGGATGGTGGTGGAGATGTGAAGGAAAATCCCAATCACCAACCCCATTATTTTGTCGTAATGGGCACTGATGTTCATGAGTTCCGTTTGACTTAGCATGCCGCTGAACCATGACCCCAAAGGAGCCATGGCTGCAAACAGGATCAGGTTGGTTATTGCCCAGCTTTTGCTGACGCCGGAATGTACCAGCATGCTAACCAGTACAAATGCTACAGGTAGGTGATGCAGCGCAATCCCAATCAACAGCGAGTGTCCGTGGTCGTGATGGTGAACATGACCTGCCAGTGGCATTCCCTCCAGGAACGAGTGCAGGCACAGTCCAATCATCATTCCTACTGGAAACCCTTTGCCGTGATGATGGTGTTCGTGACCATGCTCGATGCCCTCGGTGAAGTACTCCAGGATCAACTGAAGGAAAAAACCCGCAAGTATGTAGATTCCGGCTTTGGGTGCTTCAATGGAAAAGACAGATGGTAGCAGATGCGTCAAGGTCAATGAAAAAAGAAACGCACCAGTGAAGGCAAGGGTAAGCTTCAATACCCTTTGATTGACCGTTCGCATCGAAAAGAACAGCATCCCCGCAAGGGTGACCGATAAGAACATGATGACGGATTCAATGATACTCATGATTGGCGTGTGCTGGCAACAATGATCAGTCTGGTGGAATGGCTTGTTTCGTAAGGGTGAAGGTCGTAATTCCCGAACACATTTTGAATGACCATGCCACAATCTGTGAGCTGCTTTTCAAAATCGCTGAGTTCCAGTAGCGCGACTTGTTCATGAAACTCCCAGCTTTTATCCGCATGTGAGAACTGGATGGTCTTGATCAGTTTTTTGTTCGACACGGATCGTTGAATGTGAAATCGTATCCCTTCTTTCTCAACGACCTCCTCCTTGACCAGATTGTGCAAGGCGTGATGTACATTCAAGTAATCGATGATGATGTGGCCGCCGGGTTTCAAGCAGTTGCACATGTTTTTAAGTGCGCTTACGTTTTCCAGATCAGTTTCAAAATAACCATACGAAGTGAAAAGATTCAAAACCAAATCAAATCCTGAATGTGGCAATGGGGATCTGATATCGTGGACGTGAAACGAAACACCGGGCTTTGCCAACTTTTGGCAATGAGAGATGCTTTCAACGGATAGGTCATATCCGTAAACTTCAAAACCTTTTTGATTCAGGTAGGCCGCATGTCTGCCTTTTCCACAGCACACATCTGCGATTTTAATTTGTGGTTTGAAGAAATCCAACCTGGTTAAGCGGTCAAGGAAATGGCTGGCGTCGGTTTCATCGCGATGGCCATACAAGACATGGTAGTAAGGCGAATCGAACCACGTTGAAAACCATTCACTGCCTGCTGCTTCTATATTCATATTTGTATGGTATTCAGTAGAAAATGGGTTCTTTCCAATTGTACCGCAAAGATGTCCAAATTACCTATTTTTACCAAGTGTAGTTGTTTCGGAATGGAATTGTGATCATGCAAGGTTTGAAAGACCATACAGCCAAAAGGAAATCCCCTCGGAAGTTCAGGTTTCGCCGTATGAAAAAGGCGCCACCTGGCGCTGCTCCTGGCGTTATGAATATTTCCGAGGACGCACAAAAGACTTTAGCCCACGTATTCAGCTATGATGATGCTTCGATGGAGGACCATTTGTTCTATGATGTTGCATCCATCAAAGGACATTTGTCTTCAAAGCCATCAATGACCCATTGGGTGGAGGTTAAAGGATTTGCCAACAAGGCCTTTTTGGAGGAGATGAGTGATGTGTTCGGCATCCATCGGCTGGAGGTGGAGGATGTGTTGAGCGGTCATCAGCGCCCAAAAGT
>JBEAXM010000173.1:0-15860 GCA_041159805.1 Bacteroidota bacterium | reverse complement strand
CTGAGAAAGCAAAAATCGAATTGTCAAGTTCATCCCAAACAGAAATCAATCTGCCCTACATCATGCCCGTTGACGGTATACCAAAGCACTTGGTCAAGACCCTCACACGATCCAAGTTTGAGCAGTTGGCAGATAAGCTCATTCAACGCACATTGGAGCCATGTAAGAAGGCATTGAGCGATGCCAAGATGTCGCCCAATGAAATCGACGAGGTCATCCTTGTTGGAGGATCCACACGCATCCCTGCCATTCAGGAACTGGTTGAGAAATTCTTCGGCAAGAAGCCATCCAAGGGCGTTAATCCTGATGAGGTGGTTGCAGTTGGTGCCGCCATACAAGGTGCCGTACTCACAGGTGAGGTCAAGGATGTGCTGTTGCTCGATGTAACGCCGCTCTCGCTCGGTATTGAAACACTAGGAGGTGTATCCACCAAGTTGATTGAATCCAACACCACCATTCCCACCCGTAAATCGGAAGTTTTTTCAACTGCCTCCGATAGTCAACCATCAGTTGAAATCCACGTGCTGCAAGGTGAGCGTCCAATGGCAAAAGACAACCGCACCATCGGTCGATTCCACCTGGATGGCATTCCTCCCGCGCCTCGCGGAACCCCTCAGATTGAGGTGACATTTGACATCGATGCAAACGGTATCCTTAGTGTTACTGCCAAGGACAAGGCAACCGGTAAATCCCAAAACATCCGCATTGAGGCGTCATCCGGCCTGACCGACGATGAGATCAAGCGCATGAAACAAGAGGCCGAGGCGAATGCCGATTCAGATAAAAAGGCCAAGGAAGAGGTGGAGAAAATCAACCAGGCAGATAGCATGATTTTCCAAACGGAGAAACAGCTGAAGGATTATGGTGATAAGATTTCCGCCGACAAGAAAGAGCCGATTGAGAAGGCGTTGGCCAACCTGAAGGAAGCTCATAAGTCACGCAACATGGCAGGTATCGATACGGCCATGAACGAAATCAACAGCGCCTGGCAAGCCGCTTCCGAGGAGATGTACAAGGCCACGCAGGAGCAGCAATCACAGGGAGCTCCCAATGCTGAATCCAATCAGACTGGAAACACCGGAGGCGATGTCACAGACGTTGACTTCGAGGAGGTCAAGGATGATAAAAAGTGATTTGTTCCCCATCTTTTAACAAAACGCCCCGAGAGGTTTTCTCGGGGCGTTACTTTTTTCTGTTCGGCGCAATCAAAGGAAGTTAAGCCGATTCATAAACGTTTCCTTGTAGGATTTGCCTATGGGTATGGTTTTCTCTCCGATAAGCACGGTGTTTTCATCCAGTACGTTGATCTTGTCTACGGCGATGATATAGGAGCGATGAACGCGCAGGAATTTGTTTGTGGGCAGCTTGGATTCAATATCCTTCATGGTGGAGTGAATGATGAACTGATCCGCCCCCGTTTGGATGATGACATAGTTATCCATGGCCTGAATCCAGTTGATATTATCAATGAAGACCTTTACCAACATCGAGCCCTTCTTTACGAAGAAGGAATTTTGAATGACCACATTTGTCATCGGCTCTACAGTGCCTGATGCGACGCTGGTTGCCGAGTCTTGATTGTTTTTGCGAATCACCAAGGCATAACCGACCAGATTGTCTTTTTCGTCTTTCACAGGAGAGCAAATCACGGTCGCCTTTGAAGTTTTGCCGCTTGCGGTCTTGAGTTCCGCATCATCAATCTCCAATGCCTTATCGGTTACTACTTGCTTGTGCAATGAGTTGCGGTCGTATTGTTTTCCACTTGCGTCGGACAGCTGAATCATTTCAAACAGATCGCTGCCTTCACACATGGGTAGTTTGATGCCCAGAATCTCCTCGGCTTTGGGATTCATGAATGTCACCTTGAAATCAGTGTCCAAGGTGATGATGGAGTCATCCAGGTTGGTCAAGGCGCTTTCGTACCGCTCCTTTTCATTCCGTGTTTCCTGATCCTTTGCGAATTTGTACAAGGCCATTTCAACGGTCGATCTCAAATCAGGTTCATTGAATGGCTTCACCAGGTAACCATAGGGCTCTGTGACTTTTGCACGGTCGAGTGTTTCCTTGTCTACGAATGAAGTAAGGAATATAACGGGTATCTCGTAATGGTCTCGAATCTTTTCGGCGATTTGAATGCCATCCACATCCCCCTTCAGCTTCACATCCAGGAAAACCAGATCAGGGTTCACTTCATCCAATCGCATGAATGCTGATTCGGCATTTGAAGCAGTAACGGGAACGTCGTAACCCAGCTTAATAAGTGTGTTTTGAATGTCCTTCGCTACAATGGACTCATCCTCTATCACCAAAATTCTTGTTGTACTCATTTAAAACTTGTTTTCTCAAAAATAACCAATTCTATGTAAAAATGTAGCCACCTTGGAACCTCAGATGTATTAAATCAAATGCCCGATGGCACCTTGAAATCCATGGTAAATGTGGTCCCTTTTCCAGGCGCTAAGGTCAATTTTCCGTCTAATTGATTGGAAAGGGCATTGATGAGCTGCATCCCGAGCGAGTCGTACTTCTCAATGTCGAATCCTTCAGGCAATCCGATGCCATCATCACTCACTATCAATCGTACCATGCTTTCGCTGATGTAACGAAGACTAACGGATAAGGTTCCAGAGTTTGACTCGCCAAACGCATGTTTCAAAGAGTTGGAAACCAGTTCGTTGATTATTAGGCCGCAGGGCACGGCGGTGTCGATGTCCAAGGAGATCTTATCCGCCTCTACATGTGTCTTAATTCGTTCAGGTTTGATGCCCGAGGAAAGTAGCAGGTTTTCAACGAGTCGTTTGATGTAATCGTCGAAGTCAATCTTTGATAATCCATCGTTTTGGTAAAACCTTTCATGTATCAACGCCATGGATTTGATGCGGTCCTGACCTTCTTTCAATGCAAGCAATGCTTTTTTGTCGTTCACATAGTGCGATTGCAAGTTGAACAGACTGATGATGATCTGCAGGTTGTTTTTTACACGATGGTGGATCTCACGCAGCAGCAGTCCTTTCTCCTCCAAGGATTCACGGATCCTTTCCTCCATGTTTTTACGAATGGTGATATCCGTATCAATCACAACGAACTTGGTTACATTTCCGATATCGTCCATCACAGGCGAAAGGGTGTTGGAAATCCATTTGAGCTCTCCGCTTTTGGTTTTGATCTGAGACTCGAAAATCTCCGAAAGTTTTTCGCGTGCACATTTTTGAAGGATCTCTGATGCACCGGGATTGAATGTGAATTGCGAAATATCGCTACCCTTTTCAGTTATGAGTTCATCCATGGTGTAACCCGTGAGTTTTGTAAATCCTTCGTTGACCCACTCAATTTGGCCATCAGGACCAAAAATCAATACCGAGTTATCTGTCTCCGATGCAACAAGCGAGAGCTTTTCCAGTTCCTGGTTTTTTTCATTGAGCTCATGGGTGCGTTCATCGACCAGCTTCAGCAACACATTTCTGTTTCTTTCAAGGTTCAGCGTTCGCAACTTTGTGAATCCAAAAAACAATCCAATACCGGCTACAACATACAGAATGTAGAAGAAAGTGGTTTTCCAAATGGGAGGTTTGATGACAAAGGAATAGGTTACCGGTTCGGTCCAATGAAATCCGTCGGCACTGCTACGGACTTTGAATGTGTAGGATCCCGCATCAAGGTTCGAGTAGGTGGCAACGGATCTCGATGAAACGGGTCCCCATGAATCCTGGAATCCTTCCAGGAAATATTGGTAACGGACCTCATCAGGTGCCATCAAGTAGGTTCCTTCGAAATTAATCGTGATGTGGTTGTTGTTGTATGGAAGTATCAGATCAGCAGGCAAACCGGTTTTTGAATCGGGAACTATTTTTTTGTTTTTCCAATCGGTGTCCTTCAGTAGCATTGAGATGCTGGTGATGTGGGTAACGGGCAAAATGGTTTGAGGAATGGTTTGGTTTGAGGGAAACTTAATGGATCCGTTCACAGTGGCGAACCATACATTTCCGAACACATCTTCCACCATCGAATTGGTTTCTGCTCCAGTGAAACCGTTACTCTTGTTGAAGTGTCTCACTTCATACGATTCATTACGTATGATTTTTCCGAATTCAATGACATCAACGCCCTCAGTGGTGCCGATCCACAATTGGTTTTTTGAATCCACAAAACCACTTAACGCATTATTGTTTGACAATCCATTTTGGGTATCGATTTTCCTGACCAGTTTCTGTTCTTGATTTAAAACAAACACACCATCACCATAGGTTGTAACAATCAGTAAATTGTCAGGTGCCTTACTGATTGAAGTGACGTGATTGGCTTTTATGCCTATCATGCTGTTGAGTTCTTTAACAACGCCTGCTTTTATCAGATAAAGTTTGGTCGTTGTTCCGGCAATCAATGCATCATCCGACAGGAAATGCAGTGAACGTATTTTTGGGTCTGTGAGTCCGTTTTGTTTGGAAATCTGTGTGATTTCACCATTGGTTGATTTCAAGTAAATGCCTTCGTCTGTGCCCAATGCTATGCTGCTCGACGGAGAAAGATCCATTGCATAAACAGTCAAATAACTGAGGTCTGTCAATGGGTGGGTTACTTTTCCTGTACCAGGTTCATAAACCGCAGGGCCGGCATCGGTGCCAAGCCAAACCCGGTCTGTTGAGTCGACTGCCATACACCAAACCGTGAATCCCTTGAGTCCGTTTTCCGGACCAACCGTGTTGATCACTCCGTTTTCATAAAAGCTGAAACCTCCCGTCAATGTACCGAAATATATTCTCCCCTTGGAGTCACTGGCGATGCTCAACAGGTTGTTGTTCGATAATCCGTCCTCATGTGTGAAAATGGTCAGCTTATCACTTTTCCATCTGGAAAGTCCGCTCCAGGTTCCAATCCAATAAGATCCTTCCCGATCCTTTAATACGGATTTGACGATGTTACTGGGTAGCCCGCTTTTCATAGTGATGGATTTCCCACCATCAGGATCCATGAGGTAAAAACCGTTGTTATATGATCCTACAGCCAATGGAAACTTACCCCCACCGGAAAAGTCTTCTATGCGTTCGGCTAAAAATGGGCCTTGGTTGGGTTCGGGTACGAAACGGTTGCTTCTGGTCAACAAGGATATTCCCTGATAGGTTCCTATCCGAATGAAGCCATTCGAATCTTCATGAATGCTGAAGCAGATGTTGCTTGAAAGGCCATCGGTGGTCTTATAGTTGGTGAACTTATCCCCATCGAACATGCTTAAACCGTCCATGGTTGCCACCCAAAGCCTACCTTTTGAGTCCACCATCAAGGAGTTGACATGGTCATTGACAAGTCCACGTGTTGTGGTGTAATTGCTGAAACGTTTTCCATCGTATCTTGATAATCCAACAGCGGTTCCAAACCACATGTTGCCTTTTTTGTCCTGTGCAACTGCATGTATGTCATCACCGATCAACCCATCCGATTTGCGGAAAAACGTCTGGCCTGCTCCATTGATCCTACACACCCCCTTTTGTAACATCCCTACCCATATGCTGCCTTCTGAATCCTCAAACACAGCTTTGATGGGACTGTTTGAGATGGGGCTTGACTTTTCAAACTTCGTAAACTTCTCACCATTGAAGATAGCCAGGCCGTTCATGGTACCCACCCACAATCTGCCGTGACGATCCTGTAAAAGGTCGTTGATTTGATTTCCGGGCAAACCGGTGTTGGTGGTGTAATTGGTGAGGTTGTAGGTTTGCGCAAGGACTATGTTGGACAGTCCGAAAAACCATACGGAAAGAGGTATGGCTAAGAAAGCGAATAGTCGGTTTTTCGGATTGTTTTGCATTCAGGGACAATAATAGTCATTTTACGCATTTTCATCCATTAAGGTTGCCCCTGATTTTATTGCTGATCCATTTGTATCGAGTATGGACAACCACAGACAGTAGGATAATGATTGTTCCGACCATGAACCCGGTGGTCATCATTTCATTTTCATTGAAAAAGAACCATGCAAGGACAATGCTGTACAGCGGCTCCAGGTTCACCGAAAGGTTCATGGTGAATGGATCCAGCTTTTTCAGGGCCTTGATGGAGATTGTAAATGCAATACTGGTGCACAGGATGCTCAATAGCACCAGCCAGATCCAATCGGTGGGGGAGGGCCATTGAAATTCGGTTCCTGTGAACGAAAAGTATGATGGCAGCAGTGCAGTGAGCAAAAGGAATCCGGTCGACAACTCGTAAAACGTGATGTCAACTGCAGGGTGTTTTTCTGTGAGTTTTTTGTTGTAGATGGTGAACAGCGAACCTATAAAGGCGCTTGCAATGGCGAGTAAAATCCCCAGCAGGTATGCCTGACGCACGGTATAGATGATGTATAGTCCGCCGATAACGGCCAAGCTCAGAATGATTTCGGGCATCTTGATTTTCTGATTCCGCATCAAAGGGTCTAGAATCGCTGTGAACAGAGACACCGTAGAGAAGCAGGATAGCGCAATGGATACGTTGGATGCCTTGATGGAAGCATAAAACAACACCCAGTGCAGTGCCACCAATCCGCCAACAAATGAAATATGAATGAAATCCTTTCTTTCCGGCAGTTTGAATCCGGACTTGATCATGAACGGTAAAAGCCCTACGGCGCTGATGATCATCCTGAACCAAACGATCATGCCTTCACTCATTTCAATCGCCTTCCCGAAAATGCCTGTGAAACCCCAAAGCAGGATGGCCAAATGCATTAAGAGATAGGCCTCCCTCATAATATTCCCTCTTTTTTTAGCTCCTTCAGCTGCTGCCAAAGCGCTTCAACAGGAAGTCCTACAACGTTATCGTACGATCCATCAATGGACACAATCCCTACATGACCGATCCATTCCTGAATGCCATACCCTCCCGCCTTATCGAAGGGTTTGTACTGATCAACGTAATAAAGTATCTCCTGTTCCTCCAATTGTCTGAATTGGACCTCTGTTTTGGTTTCGAAGCAAATGTTGCGATCCTTAGAGCGTATACACACCGCCGTGATCACTTGGTGCGTTCTTCCCGACAAGGTCTGTAGCATACCAATGGCTTCACTTCTATTGGCTGGCTTACCAAGAATCATATCGTCCACTACAACGATGGTGTCGGCGGTGATCACGGTTTCGCCGTTCAGGACTTCCTCTTCATAAGCGGCAGCTTTTTTCTTGGCAATATAGGTGGCAACGGCAGCACCTCTCAAATCTGTTGGAAACGACTCGTCCACCTGTTTGATTACCGTTTTAAAGGGTAATCCGACCCGTTGCATGAGCTCCTTTCTTCGAGGGGATGCTGAGGCCAAAAGCAATGGTTTTTCAAAATTCATCATCAATAGCTGAATCCTCTGATTGACAGATAAAACACGGCCATCGACAAAACGCCTGTAACCATGATGAGCTTTGCGATAACGGATTGGGTATGGAAGTTCGATTGAGGACTGGTTCGGAACAGCATCACGCTAAGTATTAACAAAGGTAATTGGATGAAAAGCGAGACATAGCCGAATGATATGATATCATCCCATTGTTTGGTCATGTATTGGATGTATCCGATGGATGCGAAAATCATCAGGGTCAATATGCCACACAACATGCTGGCAACGTTGGTTCCAACCAATATGGGAAGTGTTTTAGCTCCGATCGCCGAATCACCTGTGATATCTTCGCAGTCCTTTATTATCTCTCGGATCAACGTAATCAGGAATGCAAAGGCCCCATATCCCATGATGAAGAGCTTAACAGCTTCATTGGTGTATGCTGCAGCGTCACAGATGACAGGAAGTGTAATGGCAAGGCAGGTGAGGGAAGCAACAATGACATTACCTAAAAGTGGTATCCGCTTGTAGTCGGCTGCATAAAAGTACAAGAGACCACAGCTAACGGCGGTTACAATAAATGCCATGGATCCGTAATCCCCTTTGGTGGAGATGAAGGCACAAAGTATGGCGCTGATGAAGAGGAATCCATAGAGCAGGTTTGCGGCTTTGGGAGATATGGAATCCATGCCGGTGTTTTTCTGATTGATGGCATCCGATTCCTGATCCATGATGTTGTTGATCACATAGCCCGATGCAGCAGTGAGCACGATTGCCGCCATCAGCAATAAAAAGCTCCACTCAGGAAGCGAGCTGGTTGTTCCATACACCTCCAGTATGGGCAGCGTCAATGTGTGTCTGACCAGCAATATGGCTCCACATAGCAGGATCAGATTGCCGGTTCGTAACAACCGGATCACACCAATTACTATCGATTGAATACTTACTCCCAATTCCCTTGAAGTCTTAATACCTGTTCAATCACGTCCCGTACGCAACCATGTCCACCATTGATTGTGGATACATAAATGGACGCATTACGCACTTCGGTTGCTGCATCGGCTGGGCAACAAGGTACTCCACAGTTTTGGAGCATGGGCAGGTCGGGCATGTCATCACCCATCACCAGCACCTGTTCGGGTGCGCTGTTCATTCTGCCAAGCACTTCGTTGTAGGTGCCGAGTTTGTCGGTGACTCCCATATGCACTTCCTGTACCCCCAAGCGTTTGAGTCGAACAGGAACTCCGGAGGAGTGGCCTCCCGAAATGATGGCCATGCGGTAACCCTTCCTTATGGCCAGTTGCATTGCGTAGCCGTCGCGGATGTTCATGCGACGAAGAAATTCACCATCGGGCATGACTAACAAGGAGCCATCGGTGAGTACGCCATCCACATCGAAAACGAACGTGTTAACAATCGACAGGCGCTGCTTGAAGTTGGTTTCCATATCACAAGGATAGGAAAAAGTGATTAATGCCTGCGCTTGGAAACGGGTTTGTTATGAACAGCCGTAATGCTCTCCGATAGTGTGGCATACAGCTTTTTGGCAGCAGGGTTGTTTTTAAGAAAAGCAAGGTGCTTCCGGATTGTTTTTTGATCGTTCCGTTTGGCTGGACCGGTTTGTACGGCCCGAGGCTTTTCGGCGAATGCGTTTCTGATGGTTGTTACCGCCAGCTTGTGCAGGATCTCAAAAGGGAATCCGTTTGTTTGGGCAATTTCATCAGCAACGCCCAGAAGGTGGTTGGTGAAGTTGTTGGTGAACACCGCAGCCGAATGCAATGCCAAGCGGGATAAACTATCCATGACATAAACCTCGTCTGAAATGGATTTTGCAACCGATAACAACTGTTGCAGCGACTTTTCGTCGGTTGCTTCAATACAAATCGGGATTTTCTTGAAAGATGTGTTCCGTTTTCCGGTAAGTGTTTCCAAAGGATAGAACACTCCCGCCTTCCGTTTTCTGATCAAGTCCGATAATGCTACGCTTCCGGAGGTGTGAGCTAAAATCGCTTTTGACTTGCCTAGTTGTTTTGCAATCTCTTTTGTAGCGTCATCATTGACTGCAATCAATATAAGATCCACATCCGGCAGTTTTTTCGAAATCGGAAAAAAGTCGCAGCCAATGTATTTGGATAATGAACGGCCTGTGGTTTGGTTTCTGGATGAAACTCCAATGATGTGGTGGCCAGCTCGCATCAGTGCGGGTGACAGCGCATTTGCCATCCTACCCGAACCTATGACGAGGATTTTCATTTTCAGTCTTCTTGGGATTTCATCCGTGACAAGTCACGGAAACGCTTTCTGACAGCCATCAGGGAGCCAATGATCAGCAGGATGCATCCAGTCCACAGGACGTTTATGTAGGGGAAAACAATGGCTTTCATGATGATGAATTCCCGCTTATTATCCTTTTTCTCTGCAACGGAAATGATGACCTTCCCGTTTTCAGGATCGATGCTGTTGAATGAGATCTTGAGTCCAAGGTCATCAATGATTGTTTCCTTTGAAACGATGGATTGCCCTCTGATCACAAAAAGCGGTTTGGCTTCGCGCTTTTTGTTATTTACGTCTATGATTTCCAATGAGGCAGCTACGGCGACGTCGGTTTCGTTAAGACCCAGTGATGCTCGATCAACATCTTGCGAAAGCCCTTTGAAAGTGATCAGGGAGTTACTGGATGTTATCGTATCACCAGCTGCCATAGTGTCCAGTTTGGCTTCCAGGTAATCACCAGATGCCTCTGGCTTTTCCAGACTTTCCATATCGGCATAGGTGATGTGGGTGTAGATGTCGCGGTCGAAAAATCTTCTGGTGGACGGTTCGGCCACATTACCCATCCTGGGGTTCAGTTGTATTCGTGGGCGAAGTGTGAACGCGGGTTCCAGTTTGCCTTTTTCGAAGTCTGCGGAGAAATATTCTATGTTGTAATAAACATTCACGCCTTCCCGCTCTTTGCCGGTGTAGCTGATGAAGTACTTAGACATCTGCAACGTATCACCTTGGAACAGCATGATGTTTTCATTGTTAGGGAAGTCTTTGCCAAGGTCCACATTCAGCATGTTTTTGGAAATGACCTCTTGCTTTCCGTTGGATACGAGGGCCCCAAGAAGAATCAAAGACATACCGATGTGTGTTACCGATCCGCCTGTGTGGTCGAACTTGCCTTTCAGGAATCGCAATGCATAGTCAAGGTTTGCGATGAATGCGAACATGCATGCGAAGAACAATATCACATACTGAACCCGGTCGAATTGGATGTAGTAGCAGGCAACAGCGCTTAAAACAATGGATAACGCCAATGATCCAGCTATTTTCTTCCAGAAATCCGCTGCCTGGGTACTCTTGTATTTCAAGAACTGTGCATAGCCGAAAATCAGGCAGATGATGATGGCGAAAGGTATTTGCCATGAGTTATAATGGTCGATTACATCTGCAGGAGGAGCCATATTGGTTCCGAAAACCTTGTTGATGACCGGTATGGATGTAGTGAATGTTATTTGAAGTCCGGCAATGAACATTACCAGCATACCGATGAACATCCAAAATTCGCGCGAGAAAATATGGTCGTCTTTTTCGTGGGAGACAAAGGCTTTACGATTACGGAACCAAAGCCAAGCCGCCATCAGGGCGAAGAATGCCATGTAAACCACGAGTTGTCCTGTCATGCCCAGGTCGGTGAAGGAGTGCACGGAGGTGTCACCTAAGATTCCGCTGCGTGTAAGGAAGGTGGAGTAGAGTATGAGAATGAAAGTCACTACGGTAAGTAGGAAGCTACTGAGTAGGGTTGTGCCGTTCTTTTTATGGATGACCATCACGTGTGCGGCCCCGACAAAAGTCATCCAAGGCACCAAGGATGCGTTTTCGACTGGATCCCATGCCCAAAACCCACCGAATGATAAGGCCTCGTATGCCCAAGCGCCGCCCATCAGTATACCTGTTCCAAGTGCCATGACACCAAAAAAGGCCCAGGGGGTTGCTTGTGTGGTCCACTCTTTGATCTTACCCGACATCATCCCACCCATGGCAAAAGCGAATGGAATCAGGGTTGATGCGAAACCGAGGAACAGAACCGGCGGATGAATGACCATCCAATAGTTTTGCAGCAACGGATTCAATCCTCGTCCGTCGTCAATACGCTGTAGATAATCCGGGAACTGGACAAACGGAAGGTTGGCCATATCTGGGTGTTCTCGGAGGAGTGTGAAAGGATTGGTGCCGATTTTGTGACCTAGAACAAAAACGCCCAACACCATTGACATAAGGAAGACCTGAACCAGACAAACGGTGACCATCACGGGACCCTCCCACTTGCCTGCTTTGAAAACCAGAATCAGACCAAGCACCACATGCCAAAAGGTCCACAAGAGAAAACTTCCCTCTTGTCCCTCCCAAAAACAGGAGAATATGTAACGCATGGGCAAATCCATGGATGAATGTTGCCAAACATAATAGTACTCGAACCGGTGGTTGAAAATCAGGTAATACAGGACTGCGAAAATGCCTATGACAGATAGTCCGTGGATGATAAAGGATGTTCTGGCAATCTGTTTCCAAGACTTCTCCTCTTCGGGTCTTTTAAAGCTAAGGAAGTAAGAAACCGAGCCTAGCAAAGCACCTACAAAGGCGAGGCCAATCAATAGGTTTCCTATTTGTCCCCAAATAAGCTGTTCTCCGATGTATTGCATAAGTCAGGGAAGGTGGTGATTGATGAATCAGGACTGGGGTGGGGCCGGCAAAGACTCTCCAGGGGTCTGGTTTCCGTTATACTTTGATGGGCATTTCATTAGCAAATCCCCTTTGGCAACGTGAAATTCACTGCCAACCACTTTGCCAATTACAACCACCTGTTCGGATTTTTCAAAGTCCTGTGGCTTGGTATCGTTGTAAAGCACTTTCATTTCCCTTCCGTTGTTGTCCACTAGAAAAAATCCGAATAAATTGGCATTTGCCTCAGGATTGTAGATGAAAGGCTTCTCCATGTTCAACTTACCTACCACATGGTAAGTGTCGCCTTCGTTCTCTGTTGCGGTGGTGAAGTCAGCATAGGTGCTTGATTCCGAAATGGTGCTAACAATGACACCGATCAACACGGCTATGACCACTATGCCTATGATATGTGCTTTTTTCATGGCGTTGATTAATGAGGTTTGTTTTTGTTTTCAATCTGTCTGATTCGAATATCCATGTAAACCATGTAACCTATTATTCCTGCCATCACCACAGCGGCAACGGCTACCACAACGTATATCTTACCATTTGAACGCATAACGTCAGCCATTTCAACATCCTGGCCGAAGGATTGCGCGCATGAGAACAATACAATCAAGAGGGCGCCAAGTTTCCTTTTCATGAAATAAAGTTTTTCTTGTCGGTTTGTTTAAGTTTTTTGATTCGGATCTGTAACTCAACCAGCCACAATCCCAAAAGGGTCCATCCGATGATAGCCGGATAAAACACCTTGCGAAGGTTGCTGTCGAGGTCGTAACTGTTGAACCCTGGGTTTCCACCGTCACCTGGGTGAAGGGAGTCGGTCATCCTTGGAAGGACGATGATGAAAACAATCATCATCACAAAGGCAAAGACTGAATAAACGGCTGAGATCCTTGCTTTTTTTTCCGGGTCATCCATTGAGCCACGCAAAAGGAAATAGGCGCCATAAACCAACATGGTAGCGGCAGCACCATTCAGTTTTACATCGTTCACCCACCATGCACCCCAGGTGTATTTTGCCCAAACCATTCCGGTAAGTAGTCCCAATACACCGAACAACATGGCAACACGCGCCATTTCAACGGCCCATGTGTCATTTTTCCATGAAGGACTTCCTAATTGACAAATGCTGAAAACCAGACTGACAATGAACAAAATCATCATGGAAAACCACATCGTCACATGAAAGTAAAGATTGCGGATGCTTTCGTTTAAAATGGGTAGCGCAGGTACTTCGCCCAGAAATCCGGCAACAACGGTGTACGAGAGTAGCATTCCGCACAAAACCTTCCACCAGTTTTTCATTATTAACATTCTGGTTTGCAATAAAATAGGTTTTTTAAAAATGCCTTGATTAATCCCTCCAAAGATAGGGAAAGAGTACATAACAAAGGGCATACACCAAACCGATCAATGCGGCCATCACAAAAGCATACGATCCATTCACGGACCATGCGATTCCATCCATGGCGTTTTTGGTAAAGCGGATCAAGACGATCAGGAAGGGTATCAAAACAGGAAAGCTCAAAATGGCCATCAATGATGGGTTGTTGCCTGCTCGGGATGCTATTGCAGAAGTCATGGTTAGTATGGATGCTAATCCGAAACAGCCCAATACAAGTCCTAGAAGGAACGACAATTGATCATTTACATTACCGCCAAGAAACAATTGAAAAGCCACCAAACTGATAACCCCGATGCCACACAACAATAGTGAGTTATATAGGATTCTAGAGAAAACGACACCAAGGGGGCTTGACAGCAGGTAGTAATAAAGCCGGATTCCTGAGCTTTCCTGCATGAAGCTTTTGGCTACTGCGTTCACCGCAGCAAATAACATGATGATCCAAAACAATGCAATCCAGGTGGGTACGTCAACCACTCTTTTAAAAGCCAGATAGCTCACAAATACGGTACCCAATACGTAGATGAACGTACCGGCAAGTGCGTTTTTTTGCCTAAATTCGTGGCGGAACTCGAGTGCCACAAGCTTCCAAAAGGGCTTCATTTCCAATTCAATTTACATCGCAAAAGTATGGCATAACCTTTTTCGGCCTCTTTCGTAAACAAACTTTATGTTGAAATTAGATATACTGGCTTTCGGGGCGCACCCCGATGATGTTGAAATCTCCTGTTCAGGAACCCTTATGAAGCACGTGAGTGCCGGTTACAAGGTCGGCGTGGTCGACTTGACCCGTGGTGAGTTGGGTACAAGAGGTTCTGTGGAAATTCGGAATGAGGAGTGCAAGGTCGCATCCGCCATCATGGGAATACATGCACGCGAGAACCTTGATCTGGCCGACGGTTTCTTTGAAATCAATGAGGCCAGCAAGATGAAGGTCATCCAGACCATCCGTAAGTACCGTCCGGACATCATTCTTGCCAATTCCATTGATGATCGTCATCCTGACCATGGTCGTGCTGCTAAACTTGTTGCCGAATCGGCTTTCCTGGCAGGGCTACGCAAAATCCATTCTAAGGATGAAGCTGGTGTGGAACAGGAAGCTTGGAGGCCTCGCTCGGTTTATCACTACGTGCAAGACTGGCAACTCAAGCCCGATTTCATTGTTGACATAACCGGTTTCATGGATAAGCGGATGGAAGCGCTGTTGGCATACAAATCCCAATTTTATGATCCGAATTCAAAAGAGCCGGAAACACCAATTTCCAGCCAGGCCTTTTTGAACATGATCATCTATCGATCTCACGAAATGGGGCGTATCATTGGTACGGAACATGGTGAAGCGTTCAAGATGCATCGACCACACGGGGTACGCCATTTGATGGACCTGTTATAAAAAAACAAAGGCCGCCCCTGAAGGACGGCCTTTTACATTTTCAAAAGGGTTTAGTTCTTAGTGAACTTCACTGTACGGGAGTTTTGATTGTCGTGAATGCTCATGGTGTACATTCCGTTGGAAAGTTCTTTTATATCCACATCAAAACGAACGGTTCCATTGGATTGCTTTCCGATAGGCATTTCAATCAACTGTTGGCCGATGAGGTTACGGATAACCAAGGTTCCGGCTTCAATTCCTTCGGTGTCGATACTTACCGTAAGGATATCACTAGCAGGGTTGGGGAATACGCGAACGGATTTCAAGTTGTTGTCGATATTACTGTTCAGTCCTAATACAAGGTTAGGGTCAATACAGTCATAAACGATATCGCTGCTCTGAACCGCATGTTGACCATTGGGTGGAACCGAGTAACCGGGAGCACCATCTTGTTGCCAGATCATGCTGACGCAGTTGTCGACGTTTTTAGCCAAGGCACAAAACACCGCTTCATCGAAGTTGCTGTTGGAAACATTGATTGGAGTACCCCATGTGGCACCATTGTCGGATGAAGCCATCAACAGCACATTTCGGAACGAGAAGTTGTTGGGGTCGGGTAGGGCGTTGTCGGTAAGCTCAATCAAAGGGCAATAGCTGAGGTAGATATTACCTGCTGCATCAATGGCCGCACTTGGCATGGAACAGATTCCATCATTTCCATAACGACCTCCCAGGTTTGTGGCAAAGGAGGAGGCAACGCCATCACCATCGATATCCGGAGCGGTTGCAATAACCACAGGATCGTTGGATCCGAAGCTCTCATTCCAATACAATAAACCATCAGTGGAAAGGAACAATCCCAGGTTAGCCGCTGGATCGTCATCCAAGATCAACATCGCACCGGCAAATGCATGAATCATTCCGTTGTTGTCGATAAGAATGGCATAAGCGCCGTCCGTGGTGAGTAATGTGTCAGCAACTCCATCTCCATCCACATCAGTGGTCTGGGTAACGTCATCGTACTTGGTGAAAGGGAAGTCCCAAATCACTGTACGGGTCCAGTTGGTGCCGTTGTCGGT
>JBEAXM010000167.1:0-10672 GCA_041159805.1 Bacteroidota bacterium | reverse complement strand
CCAGTGACGGATTTGGGAACAATCAAGTTAAAAGTTTCAGCTACGACATTGGAGGGTGCGGAAATAACCGCTGACAAGTCGTTTATGATGAACAATATCGATAAGCGAACCTATTCAACCGATCAGCTCTCCGTGGTTGCAGGAGGAAATGCCAAGGATGTATTGGAAAACATTCCAAGCGTGGAGATAAGCCAGGAAGGATCCGTCAGTTTGCGTGGAAACGAAAACGTAACCATCCTCATCGATGGACGCCCATCCGGCCTGACCGGTTCTGGAGGCAAATCTCTATTGGAGTCATTGCCCGCATCCGCCATTGAAAATGTTGAAGTGATCACCAATCCTTCAGCCAAATACGACCCGGATGGTATTTCAGGAATCATCAACATCGTTACCAAAAAGAACCGTTTACAGGGCTTTACCGGCAACGTGGGGGTCAATACTTCCTTTGAAGGACGCTTTGGTGTCAATGGTATGTTGAGTCTGCGTAAGGGTAAATGGAATGTTTATACCAACTACTCGTTTACCAAGGACAATTCGTTCAACGAGGGAAATTCCTATCGGGAAACATATTTCAACCCCGACACCACCTCCATCATCAAGCAAAATGAAGCCGGGAATAACAGCCGCCAGACCCACAATGTCAAGTTTGGTGCGGATTGGAATGTAAATGACAAGAACACCATCTCGACCAGTCTGATGCTGAATTCAGGCAACTCCGAAGACGACAACAACATCCTCTACCGCTTCTTTTCTTTACCTGCAACCAACGACAGTCTTTCCAGGAGAATCACAATCGGTTCCGGCGAAAACATGAACTTGGATGGCGATTTGGCTTGGAAGCATTTTTTCAAGCAAAAAGGACGGATTCTGAATTTCAACGGATCGTTTTCAATTGACAACAACAACACGTCTAACGACTATACCGACGGTGAATACCTAGACGAAACAACACCTGGCTCTGTTCAAGCGCTTGAGCGCGACAATGTTGAGAATAATAACAGCAATTACATATTCTCATTCGACTATGAGCATCCCATAAAAGAGGATCGAAAGATTGAGGCGGGACTTAAAAGCACCTTCCGTGAGTTCGATACGGATTTGGTTTTCGAGGAATTCAATCCCACTCAAGGTGATTACATCAATGATGCGAGCAGGACGAACCGCTTCGTTTATTCAGATGCCTTATATGCAGCATATGCCCAATACCGGCAGTCAATCGGCAAGTTTGGTTACCAGATTGGTTTGCGCAGCGAGTACGCCGAAACAGAATCAAATTTGATTACAACGGATTCAGTATTCACCAAGGATTATTTTGCTGTTTATCCAAGTGCATTCTTCACCTATAAGCCAACAATGAAGAATTCGTGGAAGGTTTCTTACAGTCGACGCATCAACAGGCCCCGACGCAATGCTTTGAATCCGTTCCCGAATTACGATGACCCCCGTAACGTACGAATTGGGAATCCGGACCTGGATCCTGAATACACCGACAGTTACGAGGTGGAGAACATGCGGTTTTTCGGGAAATTCTCCTTGACATCCACACTTTACGCACGACTCACCAAGGATAATATTCAACGCTACCGCAGTGTGACAAACGACAGTCTTCAGATCACGGTTGTTACTTGGGAGAACCTCGCTTATGCTCGCAACTACGGGGTTGAATTCATTTTGAACGGAACACCATTTAAGTGGTGGACAGTCACACTCAGCTCCAACATTTATTACAACATGATCAGTGCTGCGAATTTGCAGGATGATTTATCATCTGAATCCTGGACGGCTTCAGGCAGGGTCATGAGTACATTCAAGCCGTTCAAGAACACCGATTTGCAAATCTCCTATTTCTATCGTCCACGTATGAAAGTGACGCAGGGAACAATGAAGGACATGCAGATGCTTTCAATTGCAGCCAGCAGGAAAGTGATCAAGGACAAGGGTGTTTTGTCGGTCCGTGTTTCTGACCCCTTCAATGTACAGCGTTTCGGATTCGAGTTCGATGATGCGACTTACATTCAGGATTTCACCAGAAAACGCCAAAGCAGGTTTGTCACTTTGTCATTCACCTACCGATTTGGCGAGTTGCGTGACCGTGAACAGCAGCGTATGCGCGACCGTTCCCGGGAGGATATGGATTTTGATGGATGATGGCATTGCCTTTCAGGCAAAGAGCGATGAAAAAACCTCTTCAACCTTGCTGACGGGCATCAGTTGTATCTTTCCCTTTGCTGCCTTTTCCAAGCCCTTCATGTTGTATTTTGAGAAATAGATTTTCTCAAATCCCATTTTTTCAGCCTCACGGATCCGTTGGTCTATTCGGTTCACGGGTCTTATTTCACCGCTGAGGCCTACCTCTCCGGCGAAACACACGCGAGGCGGTAGCGCAATGTCCTCGCTAGAGCTCAGTACCGAGCATATAACTGCAAGGTCTGTTGCGGGGTCCTCCACTTTGATTCCACCGGCAATGTTTAGAAAAACGTCCTTGGCTGCAAGGCGGAATCCACACCGCTTTTCTAGCACCGCAAGCAGCATGTTCAGTCGGCGCAGATCGAACCCTGTTGCTGACCGTTGTGGCGTGCCATAAACCGCTGAGCTAACCAATGCCTGCACTTCAATCAGTAATGGCCGTAATCCTTCCATGGTGGATGCGATTGCGATGCCACTAAGCTGTTCGTCAATATGAGACAACAGCACTTCACTCGGGTTTTGAACTTCTGAGAGTCCCGATGAGGCCATTTCATAAATACCAATTTCCGCAGTTGAGCCGAACCGGTTTTTAGTGGACCGGAGTACACGATACACATGGTGTCGGTCGCCCTCGAACTGTAACACGGTATCCACCATGTGCTCTAAAACCTTTGGTCCTGCAATGGTTCCATCCTTGGTGATGTGTCCAATGAGGAAAACGGGAGTGGACGTCTCTTTGGAGAACTTCAGCAGGTCACCTGCACACCCGCGGATTTGAGATACTGTTCCCGGAGCGGATTCTATATCCGATGAGAACAGGGTTTGTATCGAATCGATGATGACCAGTTGTGGCTTCAAAGATTGGATATGCTTGAAAATGGACTGGGTGTTTGTTTCTGTAAGAATATAGCAGTCAGTGTTCGATGATCCGATGCGGGATGCGCGGATGCTGATTTGCTGCTCACTCTCCTCTCCTGAAACATAAAGCACCCTCATGCCTTTTGCGCGCATGGCGATTTGAAGCATCAAGGTTGATTTGCCAATGCCGGGTTCACCGCCAACCAATACCAATGCTCCAGGTACGAGTCCCCCTCCAAGCACACGGTTCAGTTCCTTTCCAGGCAGGGAGATGCGGCTTAGCTTATCGGGCTCGATTTCTCCCAGAAGCTGAGGCATGGCTTGTCGTCCTGAGTCTTCTCTTGAGGACGAAGCACGCCATGCTGGAACCTGGGATGGCCCTTGATGTATCACTTCCTCCACATAGGTGTTCCATTCGCCACAATTAGGACATTTCCCAATCCATTTGGGCGCAGATGCACCACAGTTCTGGCAGAAAAACGCCGACTTGGTCTTTGCCATAGGGATTACTTGATCTTGTAAAACTCTTTTTGCAATACCGAGGTTCCTGTTTCATTGTCGGCTGCAATGTAAAGGCGGTTGTCCTCTAGCTCAACAAACTCCCATTCAGGCACTAGGTTGTTGTCTGAAATGATGGTGTCGTTGTTACCTGAAATGAACTCCAGACTCAGGAACGCCCTGAAAACATTGGCGTCAACATCAAAATTGGCTACGATGTTTGTGTCCGTTTTATCGAAATGAACAAATTGATTGGCACCAATGGTGTCAATGGAAAGGTCTTTGGTTCCAATATCAGGATAGGTAAATCCACATGATGGCGCTGTTGTGAAATTGTAAACCGTAAAAAGCCGATCCCCCTTGAAAATCCAATACTCCTGGAAATAGTAATTGACGGAATTGCCTCCACCCGTGTTGCATGTGAAGAAAGGAATGACTCCCAAGTGGTTCCTTTTCCAAGTTCCCTGAAGTTCTTCCTTCATTTTTTTGCTTGACCTCAGCACCATATTGTCTTCACAGCCGCTCATAAGCACTAAGATCGACAATAGAACCAGGTATGCTTTGTTTTTCATCATCAAAGCGAATTTAATCATAAAAGCGCAAATGCAATCTGATTATTGTCATTTGCCTGAATTGTTGCGAATCCTGCTTTCTATGGAACTGGTGGAGTATCCATCAACCAATGGAATACACACAACTGATCCTCCATATGATTCAACAAAGCCTGCACCCACTATGTCCTTTGGAGTATAATCGCCACCTTTTACTAAAAAATCGGGCTTTACAATTCGAATCAAATTTTCCGGAGTGTCCTCATCAAATATAACCACCCCATCTACTACGGCCAATGAGGCTAGAAGAAAAGACCTAGAGGACTGATCGCAAATGGGCCGATTTGGACCCTTGAGCCGTGAAATGGACGCATCCGAGTTAAGACCTACGATCAATACGTCACCTAGTTCAGCTGCGCGCGCCAGATAATCGGCATGCCCTAAATGCAGGATATCGAAACAGCCGTTTGTGAACACTGTTTTCAGTCCTTGTTTCCGCCAATCATCCAGCTGGATTATCAGCTCCTGCGGGTCAAGGATTTTTTTTCTGATTTGTTCAACTTTTGACATCGTTGCTTACCGGTTTGTCTGGAATCAATAGCATGAAGAACGCCCAGCCTCCCAATATGATCATCAGTAATGTCTGGGTTGTGTGGACCAGAGTGGCGTAAACAATGCCGTCGGTGGAGGGTATTCCGAACAGTTGTAATGCATGAGATACGATGTAATGATAGGCACCTATTCCACCTTGGACTGGAGCCGACATGCCTAGTCCGCCTACTACTAAAATAAACAGTCCCTCGCCCAATCCTAGGTGAGAGGTTGACTCCAGGCAAAAGAAACAAACATAGGTCATGAAAAAGTAAGCAATCCAAATGAAAGCGGTGTGAAAAAGGAACCATCCGGTGTTTTTCATTCGCAGAACCGATCCAAGTCCGGCAGTAACCTCTCGGATGATGTTGGATAGTTTTTTTCGCAATCGGCTTTCCTTGTTTTTCAACAACCAAAAGGCCGCAATCAATCCTAATGAAAATCCACCTACAATCAGCATGATCGTGGTTTGTCCGCCTGCATCTTTGTTCATGATGGGTGAAATGATTTTATCCATCAGGAAGGAGGAGAGCATTTCGAATTGAAAGACCGCTACCAATGCCATGCAAAGGAGAAGCATTACCACGTCAATGGTTCGTTCCACGATGACGGTTCCGATAAGGCCGTTGAACGGGACCTTTTCGCTTTTGTTCAAAGAAACACACCTGGAGATTTCTCCGATCCTGGGGATAGCCAGATTTGCTAGATAGCCGATGAGCAATGCATAAAAAGTCTTTGAGGTTTTTGGATTGTAACCCAACGGCAGAATCAACATCTTCCATCGGATTGCTCTGCTGATCAACGAAAGAATGGCGACAATCACCGAAAGCCCAATCCAAAATGGGTCTGCCAATCGCATCTTCCCCCAAACATCTGACAGGTTTTCATTCCGGAAGGCCAACCAAAGCAAAGTGCAACCGGCTGCTAAAAACAGCAAGTATTTGATGCCGGCAAGGAATTTGCTTTTCAATTATGGTTCAGATCAACCTATTGTTATCGTCTGGGAAGGCGAGAGAGGGCTTGAAGGCTTTTGCTTTTTCAAAGTCCATGACTGCATATGAAACCACGATGATCAAGTCGCCAACCTGAACCTTTCTGGCAGCTGGCCCATTTAAACAAACGGTTCCGCTGTTGCGCTCTCCTTTGATCACATAGGTTTCAAAACGTTCCCCATTGTTAATGTTGAGCACTTGGACCAACTCGTTTTCCAGGAGGTTGGCTGCATTCATCAGGGCCTCATCCAGGGTAATGCTTCCCACATAGTTCAGCTCGGCCTGAGTGACCTTGGCTCTGTGAATCTTCGATTTTAGAATCTGGATTTCCATCGCTACAAAGGTATGCTTTTATCGAAAGTACTTGATATCGATTTGCGGTGCAATGACCTCAAAGGTCCATATTGTCAATGAGTCGCGTTTTCGAGGCCTTTGCAGCTATGAAAACCCGAATTTGCCTTTGTTGGTCCTCTCCTTCTATTGGTTGTAGGGTTTGCGCATCGGCTATCTCCACGTATTCAATTTTAAAAACGCCTGTTCCTTCAATTTTTTTTGAAACGGCCTTTTTTAACTCAGAAACTCCCTTGCTGTTTATCAGCTCTTTGCATTCCATTAAAGATTCAAAAATCACTGGTGCAAGTTTCCGTTCTTGGTCTGTTAGTCGAATATTTCTTGAGCTCATGGCTAGGCCATCGGCTTCGCGGATGGTTGGACAGGCAATTATTTGAATGGGTAATTTTTGATCCTCAACCATTTTCCGGATGATAGCCAATTGCTGAAAATCCTTCTCGCCAAAATAAGCTCTATGAGCGGGGATTATTTGGAACAGTCTGTAAACCACCATTGCCACACCTTTGAAATGGCCAGGCCGGTGGGCTCCCTCCATGGTTTGTTCAAGGCTGCCGAAATCAAATGATGGCGGAACGTAGCTGCTTTCATAGATTTCATCAGCAGATGGCTCAAAGAGGATGTCACACCCGTTTTTTTTCAAAATCGAATGATCCTGTTCGGGTGTTTTGGGGTAATTAGTTAAGTCGGAGGGGTCGTTGAATTGAGTAGGATTCACAAAAATACTCGCAACAACCAGGTCATTTTCTGTTTTTGCTTTGGTTATCAATGAAATATGGCCTTGGTGCAGCGCACCCATGGTTGGCACAAAGCCAATTTTCAACCCCTTTGCAATCCCAAGTTCAACTTGAGCTCGGGTTTCGTCAATGGTTTTTGTAATCAACATGGTAAAATGGGGTTTGGGACAATTTTAAGCAAATATTCGGGTTAATTCATTATCACAATTGTTTCAATAAAATACCATTTATGAAGCATATAAAATGCTAAAATACAGGTGTATGGAAAACATTGGAGTTGAAAAAGCACAATTTTCGGCTACGGCTTGCTATATTGTAAAAAGCCGTTATATTCACTATCTTTGCATATAACACGCACCATCATCCCTAAGTTATGAAAAAAGCCAAGGTTCTTTACATCTCCCACGACATATACCCTTATTTGGAATCCACGGAAATGGGCCGAATTTCGAGATATCTCCCACAAGGAATCCAAGAGCGTGGTAAGGAAATCAGGACTTTCATGCCGCGGTTCGGTCTTATCAATGAGCGCCGTAACCAGCTGCACGAAGTGATTCGTCTGTCGGGTATGAACCTCATCATCGAAGACAGCGACCATCCGTTGATCATAAAGGTTGCTTCAATTCAGGCAGCCCGCATGCAGGTTTATTTCATAGACAATGAGGAGTATTTTCAACGAAAGGCCACCTTCCGCGATACCAAAAAGAAGTTCTTCAAAGACAACGATGACCGCACCCTGTTTTTCTGCAGAGGTGTCTTGGAAACCGTCAAGAAGCTGGGATGGAGCCCCGATATCATTCATTGCCATGGTTGGATGACCAGTCTGGTGCCAATGTTGATCAAGACATCGTACAAGGACGATCCCATCTTCCGTGATTCAAAGGTGGTGTACTCCATATACGATGACCAATTCGAAGAGTCTTTTGCTGCCAACTACCAGGCCAAGGTTATGATGGAGGGTATGTCAAATTCTGATTTGAAGGATTTGAAAACCCCCACATGGACCGGAATCACGCTCAATGCCATTGCGCATTCGGATGCAATCATTCAAGGTAGCGAGGTGGTCAGTCCGTCCTTGTCATCGGTATTGAAAAAACCGGGCAAGCCTTTCCTTGGATTCAAAAATTCTGAGGAGTATATCGATGCCTTCAATGCGTTTTATGACGAGTTGTTGGTTGAGGACACCGTTGTGGCCGGATAATTCGGTTAATTGGCCGATAAACCAATACTTTTGTAGGATGAATTTCAAATCGCCTGCCTGTTGGCTTGTTTGTGGCTTCCTGTTTACGCTGTATTCATCCTGCATGGAGCCCGACTCCATCGGATTGGAACTTTTAACACCTGATCAACCAGGAGTCTTTTTCACAGATACCTTGACGTTGGATTGTACAACCATCCGGGAAGACTCGCTTCGTAGCGATGAATTTGTTGCAGCATTTAATCTGGCCGGCTCCTATGATGATCCCGTTTTTGGTGGCACAGTGGCAGGGTTTTATTCTGAAGTACGCTTGCCAAACAACAATACGACATTCACGTTTGGAACTTCGCCGGTTTTGGATTCCGTTGTGTTGACATTGGCCTACTCGGACTCTTATGGAGACACAACCTCTCCGGTTGGTTTCCGTGTTTTCGAGACCGATGATAAACTGGTTATCGACTCCACTTATTACACAAACGACACCGTTTCATTGAAACGTGAACTTTTTGCAGGTGCTCTTTATGTAAAACCCAAAGACAGCGTGTTGGTGGATGGTGCCAAGAGAGCCCCGCACCTGAGGTTGAGATTGACCAATGACTTCGGAAATGATTTCATCAATGCGCCCACTTCATCTTTTCTGGACAATACCGCATTTTTGAATTTTTTCAATGGAATCCATGTTACGGCCGATGCCATAACCACCCCTGGACAAGGGGTGATTGCCTCTTTCAATTTGCTGGCATCAATGTCCAAGCTGACATTTTATTACAAAAATGGATCAGACACAACCAGGAGAACGGCGAATTTTGAAATCAATTCCGGCTGCCCAAGATTCAATCGTTATATACACAACTACTCCGGCTCACAGGTGGGGGATGTGTTTCCCGCATCAGGCGACAATAAATTATACATCCAGTCGATGTCCGGCCTTAAGTCAAGAATCAAGATCCCACACTTGAGAAACTTGGCAACTAATGGTCCCGTCGCCATCAATAAGGCAGAGTTGATTATTCCTGTTATCGATAACGGAACATTCAAGAACCATAATTCTTTGTTGTTGTTCGGAGTCGACTCCACGGGCAAGGAAGCCGTTATTCCTGATGTTCTGGAGTCCCCGGCCTATTATGGAGGCTCGTTTGATGCCATAGCCCAGTCTTATAAATTCAATATCAACCGTTATGTTCAAAGGATTGTATCCGACCCGGCTTTGAATGATTACGGACTAAGCATCGTTTCCAGCGGAGGGGCGCTCAATTCATTCAGAACAATTGTACCTGGGCCGCTTACCCCCACCGGTCAAAAAATTCGTTTGAAAATAACCTACTCGGTATTAAACTAACAAGACCATGTGTGGAATTGTCGCATATATAGGAAGCAAGGAAGCTTATCCCATCGTAATGAAAGGGCTTCAGCGGCTTGAGTACAGAGGATATGACAGTGCCGGCATAGCTCTTATCAATAACGGCCTTCATGTTTACAAGAAGGCGGGCAAAGTGTCGGACCTGGCCGCTTTCACCAAGGATAAGGACGTTTCCGGATCGGTAGGTATGGGACATACGCGATGGGCTACGCATGGAGAGCCCAACGATAGAAATGCCCACCCGCATTATTCTGAGTCAAAGGATTTCGCGATAATACATAACGGCATTATTGAAAACTATGCCTCCATAAAGGCCGAGCTTACCAACAGAGGCCATCATTTCGCTAGCGAAACAGATACGGAAGTGCTTATCCATCTTATTGAAGACATTTCCAGGAATCTCAATGTTGAGTTGGATGAAGCAGTGCGTTTGGCATTGGGAGAGGTTGTTGGGGCATATGCAATTGTTGTAATGTCAAGATTGGATCCTCGGAGAATCATTGCTGCCCGTAAGGGGAGTCCCATCGTAATAGGAATTGGAAGCAATGAGTATTTCGTTGCCTCCGATGCCACCCCGATAGTTGAGTATACCAAGAACGTCGTGTATTTGAATGATGGTGAGATGGCCATCATCGCTGATGGCGATTTCACTGTGAAAACCATCGATAACCAAATCAAGGTGCCTTATGTCCAGGAGTTGGAGATGCAATTGGAGATGCTTGAAAAGGGCGGATACGAACACTTCATGCTCAAAGAGATTTATGAGCAGCCACGTTCCATTTGGGATAGTATGCGTGGGCGGATCGATGCCAAGAGCAGAAGACTGAGGTTGGGTGGTGTCGGCGATTTCGAAAACAAGTTTGTCAATGCAAAGCGGATCATCATTGTCGGTTGTGGAACGTCCTGGCATGCGGGCTTGGTTGGTGAATACCTTTTGGAGGACCTGGCTCGTATACCCGTTGAGGTGGAATATGCTTCGGAATTCCGTTATCGCAACCCCATCATCAACGAGGATGATGTGGTGATAGCGATTTCTCAATCAGGCGAAACCGCTGACACCTTGGCGGCCATTGAGCTCGCCAAGTCGAAAGGCGCCACCATTTTCGGAGTTTGCAATGTGGTGGGATCCAGCATACCTCGAGCCACCCATGCGGGAGCATACACCCATGCCGGACCCGAAATAGGAGTTGCTTCCACTAAGGCGTTTACAGCTCAGGTCACGGTGCTTACTTTGTTGGCATTGCAAATTGCTTGGAAGCGCGGTACCATTACCGACTCCCGGTTTCAATCATTGTTAAGTGAGCTCGAGAGTATTCCCAGCAAGGTCGAAAAAGCCTTGTCATCGGATGAGA
>JBEAXM010000138.1:0-4757 GCA_041159805.1 Bacteroidota bacterium | reverse complement strand
GGTTGCTCCGTTGCTCCAGCTGTAGCTCGACAATCCGGCAGTTGCATTCAACGTGGTGGTGTTGCCTTGACAAGCAACAAAGCTGCCGGTAATGACAGGGGTGGGGTTTGAATTGATGGTGACCGCTTGCGAAGTTGTACCGGTGCATCCATTGGCATTTGTAACGGTCAGCGTATATGTGCCCGCAGTGGTAGGGCTGATGGATTGTGTACTGGCACCATTGCTCCAAGCATATGTGGTTACACCAATAGGTCCATTTAATGTGGCTGCATTTCCGGAGCACACAGCGAATGTGCCTGTAATGAAAGGAACAGGGTTTGCATTAACCACTACGGCTTGAGAGACACTTCCGGTACATCCGTTGGCATTGGTAACCGTAACAGTGTAGGTTCCGGCCACTGTTGGGTTTATGTTGGCCGTTGTTGCACCATTGCTCCAAGCATATGTGGTGGCAATGGGTGTTGCGGTTAATGATGCGGATGTTCCTTGACAAACGGTGAACGTACCGCTGATTGCAGGGGTTGGATTGGCATTGATGGTAACAGCTTGCGAGGTGTTGCCTACACATCCATTGCCATCTGTAACTGTAAGGGTGTAAGTACCTGCAGTGGTTGGGTTGATGGTTGAAGAGGTCGCCCCGTTGCTCCAGGAGTAAGATGACATGCCTGCCGGTCCATTGAGCGTTGTCGCACCCCCGGAACAGGCAGTGAATGTACCTGTGATGGATGGTGTGGGGTTGGGGTTGATGGTTACGGCTTGAGAAGAGGATCCAGAGCAACCTCCAGCCAATGTAATCGTTACGGTATAGTTACCTGGTGTGGTGGGGTTGATGGTGGCAGATGTGGCGCCATTGCTCCACAAATATGATGCGGCGCCCGAAGGGGAGGCGGTGAGCGTAGTTGCCGCACCCTGACAGGCACTGAAAGTACCGGCAATGGTTGGCACCGGATTCGCGTTGATGGTGACTGCTTGCGAGGCGCTACCTGTGCAACCATTTGCAGTGGTTACGGTAACGGTGTACGTTCCCGCAATGGAAGGATTGATGGATGGAGTGGTAGCTCCATTGCTCCATAGGTATGATGCCTGACCAATCGGAGCATTGAGTGTTGCAGAAGCGCCTTGACACACCGCAAAGGTTCCACCTATGGTAGGTGTAGGATTTGCATTGATGGTAACGGCTTGTGAAGTGGATCCGGTACAACCGCCGGTGCCTGTAACGGTAACGGTGTAGGTGCCAGCAGTGGTTGGATTGATGGAGGCACTGGTTGCTCCATTGTTCCATAGGTAAGAAGAAAATCCAGCAGGGGCATTCAGGGTGGCCGCGCTTCCTTGACAGACCGCAAAGGTTCCTGTGATGGCTGGCGCGGGATTTGCATTTACAAGAACATTTGCAGTGGCACTTGCTGTGCATCCACCATTGGCGGTAACGGTTACTGTGTAATTGCCGGCATTGGTCACATTGATGCTTTGTGTTGTGGCTCCGTTACTCCACAAGTAGGCCGTTCCAGGGGTGGCTGTAAGTGTTGTGCTGGCCCCGTTACATAAACTGAGCACGCCATTGATGGAGGCGGTTGCGCCGCCCACAGTGACATTGACAGGAGTTGAAGTGGCTGAGCAATTGGGGCCATTGTTTACGGTAACGGTGTAGGTTCCTGCACTGCTAACGGTGATGCTTTGCGAAGTGGCTCCGTTGCTCCAAAGATAAGATTGACCTTGGTTGGCGGTGAGTGTTACATTCCCTCCTGGACAAAGACTCAATGAGCCTGAAGGCGTGATGGTCGCCGTTGGAGTCGTCCATATCACATTGATGTTGGTGGTGAACGCGAAGCATGAAGGAGGCATGAATGTGAATGCAGAGAAGCTTGCGCTGTTCGATCCTGCTGGTTGAGTCACCCAAATGGATTGGGTGGTGGCACCTGTGTTCCAATTATAATTGTTGGCAGGACTCAAGGAGAGGTTAACGCTGTCACCTTGACAAGCATAAACGGTTGCATTGCTGTTGTATCCAACACCGTTTGCCGAGATGGAGATTTGTCCGAGCGAACTGAAGCTTTGTGCTTTCAAAAACACAGCTGAATCGAAAACCCAGTCGGATACGTCTGCGATTGCGATTTTCATGTGGTAGGTTTCGCATGGACGAACACGCGCCTTGGCCATCAAACCGACTGTGTGCCCGTCGAGGAAAAAGTTGGAACCATTGACGTTGTCTACATAATACTGGCAATTGGTACAAGGCCCTGATGCGGTACCAGGATAAGGTCCCCCGTTGTTTACGTTGTTGATCGATACGATGCTGTTTCCGGTGGTGGTGGTAGGTATCAGCGCCATGTTTTGGGCACCTGTGATACCGGGTCCGCTGATGAAGAATGCGAAGACATCGTTGAAGTTGGTATTCACATAATCGTTGTACTCCTCAGAGCCAAAGATGAACTCAAATTTTACGGAATCGGAGGCCACACTGAAGTCGAATTCCAGGATGGCAGCATCGCGTGTTGGTAGTCCGCTAGGTACAATGGCATCCAATTGAGGATCGCCGGGTAGGTTGTGGCTCGTACTGGCGAAATGGCTTGCGGGGGAGGTTGGACCTGAAGCGGCTCCTGAAGAGAGCATGATTCCGGCGGGGAAACCAAGGCTGCAAGTACCGCCACATGTGAATGTTGCACGTGCTGCGGTTGATCCGGTGTAGGTGATGTTGGTGGCTGTAACACCGGGCCCCAATAGGTTTGCAACCATTTGCGCGGGTGTGGCCGGAGTCAAGGTCAACTGAGCAAACGTCCCTGATTGAAAAATCGACAAAAGGAAAATTAGAAGTAAAGGTTTTCTCATGAGAGTTTTCAGAATAAAAACGGGTACATCAAAAATAACAATTACTGATACGGAAATCAACAGATTTTGTTATCAAAATGAGTGATTTTCAGGGGAAACCCTATCGAATTTACCACCTATTGAAGCCGTCCACAATGTAAACAGTCTTTTTGATGCAATGCAAGTATCAGTAAAACAGGAATTTAAGCTCTTTTCGTTGGTGTATAAAAGTCCTTAAGATAGAATGGCTCAAAATAACTTAATGACTCAAATCTGTTTTCTGTGAACCTATCTGAACACAAAGTGTTCATTCCCTCCGCTGATACCCTGAAATCATTGAAAAACAGGTTTTTATCGCTTTTTTTGATAATATTTTCGCATTTGCAAGCCCCGTCTCCGAAAAACGCAATCGATTTCTTCGCCGTCCATTCTTGAAAGCTGTCTTCATTTAATACCAGAGCGTTGGTTTCAAGAATTTCATCCAAATGCTGATCGAATATGGCCGTGTATACTTCCTTGCGCCTTGCATCAATCATGGGACAAAAAAGGGTTCCTTGTAGGTTGTTTTGTTGGTTAAACAGGTTCGCCATGGATTGCAACGTGTTAATGGCAATCAGCGGTTTGTCGATGGCAAAACAAATTCCTTTTGCCGTGGCGACTCCGATTCGCAAACCTGTAAAGGAACCAGGGCCTTTGCTAACTGCAACTGCATCCAGATCATGTAATGAAACGCCAGAACTTTTGATACACGAGTCAATCAAGGGCATCAGAACACTGGAGTGGTTTTTGACACCATCGTTGGTCTCAACCACCATCGTGATTCCATTGTTCGAAATGGACACGGAACAAATATCTGTTGCCGTTTCTATTTGCAGGATAAGAGCCAATCCGATTATTCTTTTTTGAAAAGCTCCTCCTTGGGAACGGAATTGACTTTGTCGCCGTCCTTCAAGGTTCTTGAAACAGCATTGTATGGTGCAATCACGACCACCTCTTCGGGCTTGAGGCCTTCAAGGATTTGAATGAACTCATTGTCTTGTATTCCGGTTTTCACAGGACGTAATTTGACGGTCCCATCATCCGTGTAAACGAATACGCATTCCTGTACGGTTTCACTTGAAGCAATCGATTTGCTTTCGGCTTGTTCCGATTTGTTGATCTCCTTGGAGGAGGATTTTTTTACGGTATCCCGTGTGGTAACAGCTTGGATTGGCACGGCTGTGACATCATAAACCCTTTTGGTTTGTATCTCAACCGTGGCCGACATTCCGGGACGGAACGGTGAGTAGGTGGGTTTGTCTGCAGGAATCAAATCGGAATAGGAATCACGATTGATCCGGACCTTTACTTGGAAATTAGTAACCTGGTCAGTGCTAATGGCTGTTGCTGAGTTGTTGGCGGAGTTTGCTATTGCGCTTACCACTCCCGTGAAAACACGGTTGGTGTAAGCATCGATTTCGATTTTGGCTGTGTCGCCCAAATTGACACGGATGATATCGCTCTCACTCACGTCGACACTTACTTCCATCTCATTCAAATTGGCAAGTCTTAAAATTTCGGTTCCTGCCATCATCTGAGCACCCACAATGCGCTCGCCGCGTTCTACGCTGAGTTTTGAAATGGTGCCATCAACCGGAGCGAAGATGGAAGTCTTGTTCAGGTTCTCTTTGGATTCAGCGAGTGAGGCCTCTGCACTCCTCACACCGAATTCGGCAGCGGCAATGCTCTGGCGGGCGGCATCAACCTCCGCTTTCGCAACTTCATAAGACGAACGGATGGTTTCGAACTCGGAGTCCGATATGACCTTGTCTTCGTAAAGTTTTTTGTTACGGTTAAAGTTCATTTCCGCTTTCAGGAATTGCGACTCGGCTTGCTTCAATCGGGACTTGGAGTTTTCAAGGTTGGCTTTGGAAGTGTTAACGGAGGCGGCCACCCGGTCAAACGCAGAAACA
>JBEAXM010000127.1:0-2885 GCA_041159805.1 Bacteroidota bacterium | reverse complement strand
GCCGCTATAATGGGCAGTTGCGTGGCCGGAGGGGCGTACCTGCCAATCATGAGTGACGAGGCCATGATTGTTGATAAGACCGGATCAATATTTCTTGCGGGATCCTACTTGGTCAAAGCCGCTATTGGCGAGGATATAGATAATGAAACGCTGGGTGGGGCTACTACCCAGTGTGAGATTTCGGGAGTGACTGACAATAAGTTCCCATCAGACGAGGCATGCTTGGATTACATACGTAACCTTATGGACAAGGTTGGTTCATTTGAAAAGGCCGGATTTGACAGATCTGAACCCATACTGCCCAAGTCAAGCGCCAGTGAGTTGTACGGAATTATACCCGCTGAGCGCGAAAAGCCATTTGATATGCGGGAGATCATCCGTAGACTGGTGGATGGATCCGAGTTTGATGAATATAAAGAGCTTTATGGTCAGTCCATATTATGCGGATTGGCCAGGATCGATGGTTGGGCGGTCGGTATTGTTGCCAATCAGCGGAAAGTGGTTAAAAGCAAGAAAGGGGAGCTGCAAATAGGGGGGGTTATCTACAGTGATGCTGCTGACAAGGCCGCCCGCTTCATAATGAATTGCAACCAGCGCAAAATACCATTGGTTTTCCTTCAGGACGTTACCGGTTTCATGGTAGGCAGTCGTTCGGAGCATGGTGGTATAATCAAGGATGGAGCTAAGATGGTTAATGCCATGGCCAATTCGGTAGTCCCTAAGTTTACCATAATTGTTGGGAATTCTTTCGGTGCCGGCAATTATGCCATGTGCGGGAAGGCATATGACCCCCGATTGATAGCAGCTTGGCCATCCGCCCAAATTGCCGTAATGGGTGGGTCACAGGCCGCCAAAACCCTTCTTCAGATACAGGTGTCCTCTATGAAAGCCCAAGGCAAAGAGGTTACACCAGAGGAGGAGGCGACGTTGTTAAAAACCATCACCGACAGGTACAACAGTCAAACATCTCCCTATTACGCTGCATCGCGGCTTTGGGTGGATGCCGTAATCGACCCATTGGATACGAGGAAATGGATTTCCATGGGTGTTGAAATGGCAAATCATGCCCCATCGACGAAGCAATATAATGTTGGTGTCATTCAAACATAATAAAAACAATGTCAGACTTTAAAAGCATTATCAGCAAGGTGCAAGACTTTCACGATGTTTTCGGTTTAAGCTCACTAGAGCGACCGCAAGCGAACATCGGCGAGAACCAGATAGTCTTGCGTCACCGGTTGATGTCGGAGGAAAACGATGAATATCTCGAAGCGGCTAGGAACAATGACCTCACCCTTGTAGCCGACGCCCTTGGCGATAAGCTCTATATTCTTTGCGGCACCATCATAGCACATGGGTTGCAACATAAGATCGTGGATGTTTTCGAGGAGATACACCGCAGCAATATGAGTAAGCTTGACGCAGAGGGTAAGCCGGTCAGGAGGGAGGATGGTAAGGTGCTTAAAAGTGAACTCTATTTCCCTCCTGATATATCATCCATACTCGAGAAGTAGGGCCGCCGGCTCCGTTTTTCGCATCAATTGGATTTTACATTATCCAGGTTATTAACAATGAAGCTAGTCCTCGATGAAACTGCGGGAGTGGTTCATGTTGATTGAATTGGCTCTGCCACCATTGTTTTCAAAGTGGTTGAAATGTCTGTGGCACAGGTTTTATAGAGTAGTATGCGTTTCCTTTATTTTACTTTTTTGAGTCGGTTTAAGAGCGAAAACGGGATCATTTCAGAGGAGATCAAAGCAGCTGGTTGGTTGTAAATAACTTTTTTGCTGATGGGGTTTTCACCTCTGTCATTCTGTATTTATTTGCATCAGGTTTAACCAAAAAAATCTTAAAAACAGTGGCAACAAAAGCAAAAAAGAAAGCTCCTGCGAAAAAAGCAGTAGCTAAGAAAGCAGCTAAGAAAGCTGCTCCAAAGAAAGCGGCTAAGAAAGCTGCTCCAAAGAAAAAAGCTGCTCCTAAAAAAGCTGCTCCTAAGAAAGCAGCTAAGAAGGCAGCTAAGCCAAAAGTGAAGCGTAAGCCAAATGCTGCCTTCATGAAGGCCATGACCCCATCTGCGGCTCTTGCAGCGGTAGTTGGAAACAAGGCGATGCCCCGTACCGAGGTTGTAAAGAACCTTTGGGGTTACATCAAGAAGCACAAGCTTCAGGATGCTAAAAACCGCCGTATGATCAATGCTGACGAGAACTTGAAGAAGGTTTTCGGAGGTAAGTCACAGGTGAGCATGTTCGACATGACCAAGCTTGTTAGCAAGCACCTCTCCTGATTCGTTCCACTGAATGTTAGAAAAGGGTCGCTCCATACGGAAGCGACCTTTTTTGTTTTTGGTACTCTCCCTCCGTATGTCCAAAAACCACTTGACGCACACTCGGTTCATTGACTACCTTTGTAGGCGATAATTTTTTAGTCATGATAAAAATAACCTTACCAGACGGAAAGGTTTTGGATAAAGCCGTCGGAACCACCCCAATGGATGTGGCCAAAGGAATCAGTGAGGGTCTCGCTCGAAATGTGCTGGCCGCTAAATTCAATGGCCAGGTGATTGACTCATCAAGTTCATTGGCTGTAGATGGCTCATTGGAACTTTTAACTTGGGATTCTACTGAAGGCAAATCCACATTCTGGCACTCTTCGGCCCACCTGATGGCCGAGGCTTTGGAGTTTCACTTCCCTGGAATCAAGTTTGGCATCGGGCCTCCTGTGGAAAACGGCTTCTATTACGATGTGGATCCTGGAGATACTGCCATTTCATCTGAGGATTTCAAGAAAATCGAGGAAAAGATGTTGGAATTGGCCCGCCAGGCCAACCCTTTTGTTCGCAAGGAGGTTTCGAAATCCGATGCCATCGACTATTTCACCGTCAAGGG
>JBEAXM010000070.1:0-5959 GCA_041159805.1 Bacteroidota bacterium | reverse complement strand
ATTGAACTTTTTAATGGTGTATTACAATTATAGATTTGTATCAATCAAAAACCGTTATTGTCAATCCAAATCCTCTTTAGATGCCTGTCTGGAATAAATCACTGAAAAAAAGCCTGTTATTGTTTTTGGGCTTGTTTTTTTTCGCTGCCAACTCGCTGGCATCTCATATTGTCGGTGGAGAGGTTTGGTACCAATGGGTTTCAGGAAACACCTACCAGGTTGGATTGAATTTGTATCGTGATTGTGGAGGGTTGACACCTCCTGCGACGGTCAATGTCAGTTACGATGGTTGTGGCGTTAGCGGTTCGATTCTGCTTTCTCAAACGGGAACTCCTGTGACTGTCACTGCTATATGTCAATCTTCAATTGCTAACTCAAGTTGTAACGGCGGTTCATTGTATAGTATTCAGCGGATTACTTATTCTGGCACAGTAACCCTCCCGTTCGCTTGTTCTTTTTGGGTGTTTTCTTATGATGAATGTTGCCGCACCAATCTGAGTAACATATCCTCGCCGAACTCAACGGATATGTATTACAAAGCCATATTGAACAACGTGGCTGCCCCACAGAATAATTCCGCTCGCTTCAATACGGTGGCCACTACCATCATTCCGGTCAATGCCACTTCTGATATGGATTGGAGTGCTTATGATGCAGACGGGGATTCGCTGGTTTACATGTTCACTTCCGCTTTACGGGGACCTGGTCAGCAAGTTGTTTATCTTCCTTCCTATTCGGCATCACAGCCCTTTTCGGCTGCGCTTCCAACGGGCATCGACTCCACAAACGGAATCATCACGGTTACACCAAACATCATTCAAAATCCAACTGTCAGCATCAAGGTGAACGAATATCGGAACGGCACCCTCATAGGAACTGTTTACCGGGATTTGATGGTTTCAGTTTATCCAAACAACAACAATTTGTTGCCTACCATGTCGGGAATCAATGGTTCGGGAATTTACACTGCCAGTGTTTGTGCCGGCGACACCCTTTCCTTTTCACTCACTGCATCCGATCCAAATCCGTCACAGAGTCCGACCATCAGCATGGTGAATACCAACACCACGGCTGTTTTCAATATGAATTCGGCCTCATCCACAGGCGTCTTTTCATGGGCGCCTGATTCAACACTCGCAGCCAATAGCCCATACCACTTCAATTTCTCTGTGGTAGATAATTTCTGCGACTTCATGGGTGTTCAGTCGTATTCAGTTGAAGTAAGCGTAAATGTTTGCAATGCCAATGACGTGTGGCCGGGTGATGCCAATTATGATGGAGTGGCAAACGCATATGATATTCTTGCCATAGGTCAGTCGTTCAGTTCCACAGGTCCGGTAAGGACAAACGCAAGCTTGCAATGGAATGCACAGCCAGCCAGCGATTGGAGTGCTTCCGTTTACAATGGGACCAATCAAAAACATTCCGATACGGACGGCAACGGTGTGGTGGCATTCGATGATACACTCGCTATCAGTCTCAATTACGGACAATCGCATCCGCTAAGGATGGCCAATGGTTTAATGTTGCCTTCGGCCGATTTGCAAGTCACGGCCAGTGTGGACACCATAGGCACATCGATGCCGGTAGAGTTGTTGGTTGCTATTTCAACCCCTATAGATTCAATAGCCGGTCTCGCATTCCGTTTACTGCTCGACCCCACATTGGTAAAGATAAACCAGACAACAATCGACTACGTTGGCTCGGTAATGGGTACAAACAATGTTGACATGATCAAGGTCGACAAGGTTATTTTCAATTCCGGCATGGTCGAGGTTGGATTATCACGTACCGACCACCAGAACATATCGGGTACGGGTCAGATTGTTCGTATTGGAATTGTAACCACCGATAATGTTTCGGGTAAAGTTACCATGTACCTTGATCCCATGGATATTGACGGAATAACTGCTTCAGGATCTCCGGTTACTCTTTCTCCCGTCGGAACCGAAGTTGTCATCGACCCTGCATACACATCCATACCAAATTGGCAGGATGATTTCAAAATGGTGATTGCTCCGGTGCCCTCATCTGAATTTGTAAACGTGGTTTTCGGAGGGGATGTGAATGTTATGCGTTATACTTTGGTTGGCATGCTGGGTGAGCTAGTGACCTCCGGCTCTTTCACACAAAAACAAAACCTTTTGGATTTATCTCATTTACCCAAGGGCATTTATCAGTTGAATATTCAAACCGAAAAAGGAATAATGGTCCGTAAGATCATCAAGATTTAGACTTGTGGTTAGGTCTTTTTCGGAAACGGCGGGGTGCTTATCATACCCGCCGTTTCGCATTTCAATAAACCCATTATTCAATATTTGTTGGTTAATTTGCCTGTAACAAATGCTACCTAACCAACCAACATTACGTTTTGTAACCAATTTTCCAACTGAACAGACTTTGCAGCTGTTATTGGATGCCCACACACTTTTCCTGGAGTTAAAGGAGGAAAAACATCGACAATCCAAGGTTTCCCTAGATGAGGCGGCTGATCTTTTAGGTGTTCCGGCAAGGAAAGTCACCCAACTGGTAGAGGAGGGTCATTTAAAACAAGCCAAGGACGGTCAGTTGATTCGCTATTACGTGATACGGGTGCTTTTTGAGATTAAACAAGCGGAGTTATTTGAATCTATTAAATAGACTCCCGCACCAATTTCTTATAAAATATTGCAAATCAGCTAAAAGCATCGCTTGAAGCCGACTATGATATCAAGTCTAATCACATTCTGAGTGGCATTTTAAAGCTAATTGTATTACTTTTGTGCTCCCTTTGAGTATTAAAGGTGATTGTCCGATGGTGTAATGGTAACACTGCAGATTTTGGTTCTGCCTTTCAAGGTTCGAATCCTTGTCGGACAACTCGGCCCGCCTCTGCTTTAGCGAAGGCGGGTTTTTTATTTTAGAAATCGCTCTCACTTTTCATTAAGATTGTGATTAATTGCCTTCGGTCTTGAAGTTTTTGGGTCCCATCATCATTTGGAACATTAATTTTGTGAGGACAATTAACCATTCCGATCATTATTGGTTTAATTTTATACTAATCACAAATTTTAACACGAACTGCTATGAAATGTCCCACTTGTCAAGTACCCCTGGTCATGACCGAAAGAAGCGGTGTAGAGATTGATTATTGTCCGCAATGCCGAGGCGTATGGTTGGATCGTGGGGAGCTCGATAAGATCATCGAGCGATCTGCACAGGCCATAGGCGATAAACCTGCCGCTGCGCCGCAAGCGCCACCAACGCCACCTCCAACCCCTCAGCAACCCTTCATGCCTCCCCAGCCATTTCATGGTCATGACCCGTATTACCATGGCCATAAAAAGAAGAAGAAAAGCTATCTGGACGACCTTTTTGATTTTTAGGCCATCGCGGCTGATTCTTCTCCAACCTACGCATCAACGGCATGGATTCATTGACCCAGATAGTACTTGGTGCTGCGGTAGGAGAGGTTCTCCTCGGTAAAAAGCTTGGCAACAAAGCCATTCTTTTAGGTGCCATTGGGGGTACCTTGCCCGATTTAGATGTTATTTATAATCTTTTTGATTCAAATCCGGCCGCCCACCTTCGAGCTCATCGCGGTTACTCCCATTCAATGTTCACCCACTTGCTTTTGGCATTGCCATTGGCTTGGTGGGGCGCCAAGGTTTCCGACAAGATACCATCGTTCAAGCAATGGTATGTTTTTTGGTTCCTGGTGTTGTTCACTCATGCGTTGCTGGACTGCTTCACTACCTATGGCACACGCTTATTGCTTCCATTCACCGATTATCAGGTTGCCTTCAACAACATCGCGGTGGTGGATCCATTGTACACTCTTCCTTTTTTACTGCTGCTCCTCTCAGCCATGTTCCTGAACCGCAACGCTGCGCTAAGAAGGCGGTTGGCATGGTCCGGTATCGCCATTAGCAGCTTTTACATGTTGGTCACCTTGGGCTTGAAATACCAGGCGCACCGTATTTTCCGTGCCGATTTGGAAAAAAAGGGAATAAAAAATGTGGAACTGAATGCGACACCAACCATTTTCAACTCCATCCTTTGGAGTGCTCAGGCATATGATGATGACTCAGTCCGTTTTGCAGAATACTCCTACCTCAGGCCTGAAATGCCCATTGAATGGATTTCCTATCCAAGAAACAGTCATTTGCTCAATGGTTTGATCAGTCCTGATGTTGAAACCGCTTTGTGGTTCAGCGATGACGTATGGTTTGTGGTCCCCTCAGCCCAAGGGGCGGTTGACCTCTATAGCGCCAAATTCGGAAGGATAAACTTCGATACCGATAATCCTGAGGACACCTTCTTTTTTTATTGGCACATTTACAAGCAGGATGGTAAGGTGCGCTGCGATCAGGCATCCCGACGAAGAACCGATGGTGACATGCAGGAAGCATGGTTCAAGTTGATTGATAGGATTGGGATTTAAATTCCTGATGGCATCAGATCAGCAATTGGCGCTTTCTCTAGCCGCCGCCTGCTTCTGTTTTTAACTCAGCAACTCCACAATCCTCTGCGTGGCTCCGGCATTTTGCCTGACATGATCGATATTGATTGCCTTGATTCGTTCACGCAGTGATTGATTGCTGATGAATTCAGAAACCTTCAATTGAAGCGATTGTCTGTCATGGATGGAGAAGGCACCACCTGCCTTAATGAGCTCCACCGCCTCACGAAAACGTTGATAATTGGGGCCAAATAAAACAGGTGGTCCGAAAACGGCCGCCTCTAAGATGTTATGGATGCCAACCCCGAACCCTCCGCCTATGTATGCAATGTCAGCATGCCTGTAAATACGAGACAATAAACCCACACTGTCCACCACCACACAGGAGATGTTTGGGTCCATTTGATTCCAATTTGAAAATGCGATGGCTTGCGCACCAAACAACTTCAGTGTTTTTTGAATGCCTGAATCTGAAATCTCATGTGGCACTATGATGATTTTCATATCACCGGATTTGTATTGAACCAAATCACAAAGCAGAATTTCATCTTCAGTCCAGGTACTTCCTGCCACTAAAACCATACTTCCGGTAATCCACTTTTCAAATGCAGCTATGCTTTCTGAATGATTTGCATTGGCAACTACCCGGTCGTAGCGCGTATCCCCGGCAAGGGTCACATTCGTAATTCCAATGCCTGCCAGCAATTTCATTGAGTGCTCATCCTGTACGAAAAACCGGGTGACACACTTCAGCATTTCCCGTTGCAAGCCACCATACCATTTGAAAAAGACATGTCCCTCCCTGAAAATTGCCGATATCACGTAGGTTGGAATACCTCGGGACTTTAACTCATGCAGGTAGAAGTACCAATACTCATATTTCACAAAAAATACCGCATCGGGGTTAATGATGGATATGAAATCCCTTGCGCTTTTGGGACTGTCAACCGGCAGGTAGCAAACCACATCAACACCTGTGTAACTTTTGCGGACTTCGTAGCCGGACGGAGAAAAAAATGTCAAAACCAATCGGTGGTTTGGATAAACTTCGCGGATGCGCTCTATTACGGGGCGACCTTGTTCAAATTCTCCTAAAGAAGCGCAATGGAACCAAACGGATGGTGTGGATTCGTCTGCTTGAATGCCTTCTCTTAATTTTAATCGCCAGTTGCGTCGGCCAGCAACAAACAATCTGGCTTTTTCATTGAACAGACTTGCAATCTGAATGCCTGTTGCATAAAACTTTATCGCTATGCGGTAAAAAAATAAAAGCATCAATAGAAATAATATGCCTTGGGTTTTTTCTTGTACAGCGGAAGTGTCCATCCCAACTTGAATCCATAGATCAAATCGAGTCGTTGGCTGCGGTCAATATCAGGGTTGTCGAAAACATAATCCCTTCTCAACTCCGTGAAACCTTGTATGAATTCAAAACCTCCATAGAAGTTTGCCAATTGGCGGTTGCTGAAATAAACATATCCTATGAATTGATAAAGACGGAGTCCGTTGGTTAATCGG
>JBEAXM010000066.1:0-13818 GCA_041159805.1 Bacteroidota bacterium | reverse complement strand
GAGTGAACTAAAGAATACACATCCTTATTTGTATCATTAAATTTGTATATCATGAAATATAAAAAACACATTTTTATTTGTACCAATCAAAAGGCCAACCCTGAGGCCAAATGCTGTGGTGAAGTGCATGGCATGGAACTTGTCAATGCATTCAAAAAATTGATTTCCGATGCCGGTATAAACGTCGACATCCGTGCCCAAAAGGCAGGCTGCCTAGACGTATGCAGTCTTGGACCCGCAATGGTGGTCTACCCAGATGGGGTTTTTTATGGCAAGGTCGGACTGTCCGACGTCCAGGAGATTTTCAATGAACATATTTTGAATGATCGTCCTGTGGATCGTTTGAGATTGTCATTCGACAAGAAAAACACATGAGTTTCGATATCACGCCCTATCGCCACGACCTACAAATCATTCGGGACACGGCCGATCAGGTGATCCGTGATTTTGGACTATACGGCCTTGAAATCACATTCAGTGGCAATGAAATGATGGCCTATGATGAGCTGCATTCCCAGTTGGTTCCTGCCTTGAAGCAACTTGAAAAGTCGGGTCATGGGAAAATCAGATCCATTTTATACCGAATTGACATTCCCGAAAAAGAGTTTGCTCAAATGGCTGCAAATCAGACAAAAGCAAGTTTTTGGGATGGTCTTGCCTCCCTGATATTGAAGCGAGAAATAATAAAAGTGATCACTAGAAAACTTTTCAGCTCCAGCAATGGTTAATTAACATCGCCCGAAGCATTGGACGCCTTGAGTTCCAAATTAAACTCAGCCAGACAAAGACAAGCATCATGAATCATTTTTCGATCAAAGACATAGAGAATTTAACGGGCATTAAATCTCACACCTTACGGATATGGGAACAGCGGTACGGCATTCCGCACCCGAAAAGAACAGCTACCAATATTCGTTATTACGATGGCGAAGACCTGAAGCTTCTGTTGAATGTATCCATGCTGAACCGTCAAGGATACAAAATCTCTAAACTCACCAAGCTTTCCAAGGGCCAACTGGAATCCATGGCTTTGGAACAAGCCCTCAGCGACACCGATAAAGACTCCCAAGTGGATGCCATGTTGTCGGCCATGTTCAGTTTGGATGAGCCTGGTTTTGATAAGGTGCTCTCCTCACATCTGGTTCGCCATGGTCTCGAAAAAACCATGATCGATCTTTTCTTTCCTTTCCTCAAAAGGGTTGGTGTATTGTGGCAAACAGGTCAAGTGAATCCGGCTTATGAGCATTTCATGAGCAACCTTATTCGGCAAAAGATGATCGTGGCCATTGATTCCCTCACCGTGCCAACCAAAACGTCAGCTAAAAAATTCGTTTTGTTCCTTCCTGAGAGTGAAACTCACGAGCTGGGATTGCTTTTTGCAAACTACATCGTTCGATCCAGAGGACATCACAGTCTTTATCTGGGACAAAACCTGGCCTACACGGATCTCGATGGTTTGATGGCGCAGTACGCTCCTGAGTATCTTATGTCGGTTGTTACTGCCACTCCTCCTAGGCAGACCACCCAGGAGTTCGTAACAAAACTTGGTGAGCGTTTCAAAAAGCAAACCATAGTACTCACAGGTCACCAAATCACCTCTCATAGTTTTTTGAAGTTCACCTCAAATTCAAAAGTGGTGAGCAGTTTCGAGGATTTCGTGGCTTTTGTTGAGACCGTTTAAGGGACTCAACCGGCTTTAACCAGGAAATAATTCTTTTTACCTTTTTGGATCAGTAGGTATCGTCCGCCTATAAGCTGCGAAGTATTGATGATGGCTGCAACATCGGCTATTTTCTCCTTGTTCAAACTGATTCCTCCAGCTGCCAACATCTTGCGTGCTTCACCTTTTGATGGCATCACACCGGTTTTTTCGGTAAGCAAATCAAGAACAGGGATGCCTGATTCCAAATCGGATCGGCTCAGCTCCACTTGTGGTACGCCCTCCATCACATCCAGCAACATCCGTTCATCAATATTGCGAAGCAACTCGGCAGTACCTTGTCCGAACAGGATTCGGCTTGCCTCTTCTGAATTTTTCAGGTCCTGCTCCGAATGGATGCGGATGGTGAGATCGGATGCCAACCGCTTTTGCAGGATCCGTTGCTCGGGTGCTGCAGCATGCTGTTGCTCCAACGATTCAATTTCTTCGCGAGGTATGAATGTGAAGATGCGTATGAATCGCGATGCGTCCTCATCGGCACAATTCAGCCAGAACTGGTAAAACTGATAGGGGGAGGTTTTGCGCGAATCCAGCCATACGTTTCCCTTCTCGGTTTTTCCAAATTTGCTTCCGTCGCTCTTTGTGATCAAAGGTGATGTAAGTGCAAATGCCTCGCCGGCTGCCTTACGGCGGATCAGTTCGGTGCCGGTCACAATATTGCCCCATTGGTCGGAGCCACCCATCTGCAACCTGCAGTTTTTGTTTTGGAACAGCCAATAGTAATCATATCCCTGCACCAGCTGGTAGCTGAACTCGGTGAACGAAAGTCCGGTTTCCAGTCGGCGCTTGACCGAGTCCTTGGCCATCATGTAGTTCACAGTGATGTGTTTTCCCGCTTCCCGGATGAATTGGAGGAACGACATTTGCTTGAACCAATCGTAGTTGTTCACCATCTCCGCACTATTGGCTCCGCAATCGAAGTCCAAGAATTTTTCCAACTGTGCCCGAACACAACTCACATTGTGGTTCAAGGTTTCCTCATCCAGAAGGTTTCGCTCCTCGGATTTGCCCGATGGATCCCCAACCATGCCCGTGGCTCCACCCACCAACGCGATGGGCTTGTGCCCAGCCCGCTGGAAGTTCATCAACAGGATTATCTGGACCAGGTTGCCAATATGCAATGAGTCGGCTGTAGGGTCGAATCCGATATAGCCCGTAGCCATCCCCTTCGACAGATAATCCTCTGTGCCGGGCATGATGTCATGTATCATCCCTTTCCAACGCAGCTCCTCAATGAAGTTCATATACCTCTTGAATTTGCCACAAAGATAGGATTCATTATTCAGCCGACAACAGCATCTGTTTGCAGGTATTGCAACCCACCCGTGTGCAATGCCAATACCGACGATCCGGCCTTGATTTGTCCGGTTGAAATCATCTGTAGCAATCCAAAAAACATCTTTCCCGTGTAAACGGGCTCAATTTGAATTCCGTGTTCATGGCCGAAATGGGCGCAGAATTGGTCCAACGCCATATCCGATTTGGCATATCCTCCAAAATGATAGTCATGTACCACCGTTACTTTTTCCGATTGACCGAGTAGGCTGTTTAAGTCGGAATTGCCTTTCATGACGCTGAAGCAAAGCAGGTGCTGATGCATTGGGAGGGCTTTGAGCAGTCCCAATGCCGTGGTTCCCGTTCCGCAGCAAACAGCTACATGGCTGAATTGTTGGTCCTGCTCCTCCAGTATCTCAGAGCATCCCCTGATCCCATCCTCATTGCTACCTCCCTCGGGAATGAAATACCAGTCGCGCACTGTACCCAGAACATCCGTGTCGAACGCTGTATCATTCCGCTTACGGTACTGCTCCCTGCTCACAAAAACGAGTCGCATGCCATCCGCGGAAGCGCGCATCAACGTGATGTTTGAAACGGGTTCCCCCCTTACAATTCCAGTGGTTTGGAAGCCGTTCAGCCGCCCTGCTCGGGCAGTTGCAGCCAGATGATTGGAGTAGGGCCCACCTGTCGTGACCAGGTGGTTCAATCCAAGCTCTTTGGCTCTCAGTAAATTGTATTTGAGCTTGTAGTATTTGTTGCCCCCAAGTATGGGGTCTGACCAACATAGTTTTTTTACTCTGATAGTCACGCCGTTGGCAAGACCATGAATTTCCCCGTATGATGACTCCAACCGTTTTAACATAAACCCAATCCCATCTGTTACACCCTAAATTTAAAGTAAATTTGCATTATGTCTTTCACCGACAAATTCGATCCTGAGGACTATTACCTTTCACCCGAGGGATATATCATCTTCACAGAGGCCTATCATCTTAAACGCGGTTATTGCTGCAACAGCAACTGCCGTCATTGTCCGTGGAAGCAGAAGAAGTCGGATGAGAGCACCCAATCGACCAACCCAAACCAAAAACCAACCCAAAACAACCCATAAGCCATGACGGTCATTTCAGGAAAGCTTGACCTTTCCAAAACTAAAACCCCAACTGGAACCGACATCTCCTGCAAAGGGTGGATTCAAGAAGCCGCCTTACGCATGTTGCACAATAACCTCGATCCCGAGGTGGCCGAACGTCCTGAGGACCTCATCGTATACGGAGGAACCGGCAAAGCCGCACGCAATCCTGAAGCGTTCCACCTGATCGTTAAAGCCCTTCGTGACTTGAACGAGGATGAAACGTTGTTGATCCAATCGGGTAAGCCGGTGGGAATTCTTCCCACTCACAAGGATGCACCCAGGGTGATCATCAGCAACTCCATGTTGGTTCCTCATTGGGCCAACTGGCCCAACTTCCGGTCATTGGAGGCGAAAGGACTGACCATGTACGGACAAATGACGGCAGGGTCATGGATCTATATCGGTTCGCAGGGAATTGTTCAAGGTACCTACGAAACATTTGCAGAGGTCGCGCGTCAACATTTCGGTGGCTCGCTCAAGAACACCATCTCGGTTACTGCTGGTTTGGGAGGTATGGGGGGTGCACAACCGTTGGCCATCACCATGAATGAAGGGGTGTGCCTTGCGGCAGATGTCGAGGAGTGGAGAATCCAAAAACGCATAGACACCCGGTACATCGATGTGATGACGCATAGCATCGACAACGGCATTGACCGCGCACTTCGTGCAAAGGAGAAAGGAGAAGCCATTTCCATCGGTATCGTATGCAACGCCATTGATTTGTTGGAGCGCATGTTGGAGCGAGGCGTAATTCCCGATGTGCTCACCGACCAAACATCGGCTCACGATGCACTGGTCGGTTATTTCCCTCATGGTTTATCCAACGAGCAATGCAGGGTGCTTCGCGAAAGCGATCCAGAGAAATATGTTCAGCTGAGCCGTGAGAGCATGGTAAGGCATGTGCAGCTGATGCTGGATATGCAGAAGCGTGGTGCAATCACATTCGATTATGGCAACAACCTGCGTGGTCAGGCCTACGACATGGGACTTGAAAACGCTTTTGATTTCCCTGGGTTTGTGCCCGCTTACATCCGTCCTTTGTTTTGTGAAGGCAAAGGACCATTCCGTTGGGCGGCCCTTTCGGGAGATCCGCAGGATATTTATGAGACTGACAAGCTGATCTTGGAATTGTTCCCCGATAACAAACCGCTGGAGCGATGGATCAGAATGGCGCAGGAACGGATAGCGTTCCAAGGTTTGCCTGCGCGTATCTGTTGGCTGGGTCAGGGTGACCGGGAAAAGGCGGGGTTGGCATTCAATGAACTGGTGAGATCGGGAAAGGTGAAAGCCCCAATTGTTATTGGCAGGGATCACCTGGATACGGGTTCAGTGGCATCTCCTAATCGTGAAACAGAGGCGATGAAGGATGGATCAGATGCCATTGCTGATTGGCCGATTTTGAATGCCTTGATCAACACTGCTGGTGGCGCGAGCTGGGTCTCATTGCACCACGGTGGAGGTGTCGGTATCGGTTACTCCATTCATGCTGGCATGGTCATTGTAGCCGATGGCACCGATGATGCGGCTAGGCGATTGAAGAGGGTGTTGCACAATGATCCCGCCATGGGTGTCATCAGGCACATGGATGCCGGTTACGACATTGCATTGGATACAGCCCGCAAGCATCGATTGGATATTCGTGAACGTTTAAAGTAAATTCTCATGTACAGAGTTATCAAAACCAAGCAAATTGCATATGCGTTGCTGTTGTTCGGAATCCTTTTCATGGCATCGTGTGCCGAGGATGTTCCAGAGCCGGATGTTCCTGGTGCCGATCGCGACAAATACGTGGGCTCCTGGCTTTGCAAGGAGTTTGTGAATGGCAACCAGGTGGCTGCTTTCACCATCCAAATCCAAAAGGAAGGTGATTTGGATTCACTACGGGTTTATAATTTCGGCAATTCCGGATCAGGGGATTACGCCATCTGGTTGATATCAGGAAACAGTATTGTGATCCCGAATCAGAATGTGGCATCCATCAATTTCAATGGAACCGGCTTTTATGATGGTGGCGACTTGGACTTGAGCTATAATAGCGATGGCGAGGCCATCACCGCCCTCTGTACTTCCAATTGATTATTGTTTGATTGGTCAATTCACCTGGGCGATCACATCCACGCCTCCGGTAACTTTTTGTCCCACACTCACGCAGATTTCCGCGTCCAAGGGCAGGAAAATATCAACCCTTGAACCGAACTTGATGAATCCCCATTCTGCGCATTGGCGGATCATATCACCCTCCATCGGATAAAAAACAATTCGATTGGCTAGCGCCCCAGCTATCTGACGCACCAGTATCTCAGACTTGTTGTCTCGCTCTATAACCAACGTGGTACGTTCGTTTTCGGTGGACGCCTTTGGATGCCAGGCAACCAGTTTTTTGCCTTTGTGATGACGCATCACTTTCACCTTTCCTGATACAGGGTACCAGTTGGCATGTACATTCAAAGGTGACATGAAAACGGATACCTGTATGCGCTCATCTTTGAAGTGTTCGGCCTCATAGGTGCGTTCCACTACCACCACCTTACCATCGGCTGGACAAACCACGTAACGGTCGTTGCGGGTAAGTTTGCGCTTTGGATAACGGAAAAACTGCAGGATCAGTAGGAACATCACTATTGAAAAAACAATAACCGACCACATCAACCAAGCTACGTCACCTGCAAACAAGTAGGTGCTCCCGATTAAGATTGCGAGCAATGCTATGGTTGTTCCGATAATCGTGTACCCTTCGCGGTGTATGGTCATGGCTTGGAGTTAAATGGTGGGTGCTAAGTGGTAGGTGGTGAGTAGTAAGTGGTAAGTGGTAAGTGGTAAGTGGTGTTTGGTCAATCGTCCATCGTCAATAGGATCCTCTCGCTTTGATGGCTTTCTCCACTTTTTCGAGCGCTACAATATAGGCAGCGATGCGTAGCGACACCTTGTGTTTTTGAGCAGTTTCCCAAACGTTGTCGAATGCTTTACGCATCCAGTTGTCGGCTCGCTTGTTGATCTCATCTTCACGGTAATAGTATCCCGTACGGTTTTGCACCCATTCGAAGTACGACACGGTTACACCTCCACCATTTGCCAATACATCAGGAATAACGGTGATTCCACGTTTGTTCAGGATTTCATCCGCTCGGGCGGTGGTGGGTCCGTTCGCACCCTCCACAATCAGTTTGGCTTTGATTTTTTCAGCATTCGTGGCAGCACGAATCTGGTTTTCCATTGCGCAAGGAGCCAATACATCCGTTTTCAATGTCAATAGTTGTTCGTTGCTGATGGATTTGCCTCCTTTGAAACCTTTCAGCACCCCTTTGTTTTTGTCGCGATGCGCGATGGCTTTTTTCAGGTCGATTCCGCTTTCGTTGTAAAAAGCACCGGTGTGGTCCGAAATCCCGATAACCTTGACTCCCGCTTGTTGGAAGTGCAGGGCGGTGATTGATCCCACATTGCCGAACCCTTGAACAACGGCGGTGCACTTCTTCGGGTTCATTCCCAACTTGGTCATCGCCTCCAATGCAGAAACCACTACACCGCGCCCTGTTGCTTCAACCCGACCTAAGGAGCCACCCAGGAACAGGGGTTTTCCGGTAACAATACCGGGTGTGAATCCTCCTTTTATTTTGGAATACTCATCCACGATCCAAGCCATTTCCTGCGGGCCGGTGTTCATGTCTGGAGCAGGGATGTCCTTGTCCACCCCGAATATGTCTGACATGGATGCGGTGTAGGCCCTGGTAAGGCGTTCTAGCTCGCCTTTCGACATGCTGCGTGGGTCGCAGGTGATTCCGCCCTTGGCTCCGCCATATGGAATGCCTGCAATGGCGCATTTGAATGTCATCCATGCCGCAAGTGCCTTCACTTCCTCGGGATTAACATCCATGGAATACCTTATGCCACCTTTGGATGGCCCCAGTGCGGTGCTGTGTATGATCCGATACCCTTCAAATACCTTGATGGTTCCGTCGTCCATGTGTATGGGCAGGCTCACCACAATTTGGCGCGATGGGTTTTTCATGATCTGGTAAACATTCTCATCGAGCTTTATGACCCGGGCGGCTTCGTTCAGTCGCTCAATCATGGCTTCAAAAGGATTGGTGGTATCCGTGGCTTTTGCCTGCGAGGTCTTTTTTGAAATCTTTACAACGCTCATATCCAGTTTCTTGGTAGAGGCGAAATTAGGTAAAATCGGGTCGGGGCAAACGGCTCAAAGACCTAGTTATTCACGGGTTTGAGAGCCATTTTGTTGAATACGTGTTGGCTTGGCAGTTCATGGTAAAAGATGGATTTAACTACCTTTAAAGCGCTTTCATAGAAAACACCATCAACCATGTTCCGATTATTGCTTACTGTCATCCTGTTGGTCACCAGCATTCATTCATCCATCGCCCAAAGCTGTATGGAAAGCAAAAGACTTATGCGAGGGTTGGATTTGGAACGGCAAGCGACCTTTTCGCCATACGACATCACACACTACGACATTCGCATCGACACCATCGCCATGGGTAGTCAATCCATAAGAGCCCGCGTAGGAGTCACCATACTGGCTGATCAAGCTCCTTTTACCGCTGTCAATTTGGATTTGGAAACATTCACCATCGACTCCATCACCGCTACCGGTCATTCCATTTCATACACCCACACGCCCCCCTCGCTGAACGTCCAATTGTCACCTGCCGTGGCATCGGGTGATTCGGTCACCGTTTGGATTGCCTATCGTGGCACTCCCACCTTGGAGGCAGCAGGTTGGGGAGGTTTTCATTTCAGTGGAGGATATGCTTTCAATATGGGTGTGGGATTTGGCACCAATCCGCATAACTTCGGAAGGGCATGGTTCCCTTGCGAGGATAACTTCACATCCCGTGCTCTGTATGATTTCCGCATAAGGACCAGCGCTTCCAACAAGGCGTTCTGCAATGGTGCACTGCAACAGGAGATCACCAATCCTGATGGTACAAAAACATGGCATTGGAAAATGGAATACTCCATTCCCACCTACCTTGCGTCCATTGCCGTTGGGCCTTATCACCGCCTGCAACGAACATCCAATGGAATTCCGGTTGAATGGGCGGCGGCTCCAGTTGACACCAATGCGGTGTTGGCCACGTTTGCAAACCTCGACACCTGCCTTTCATCCTTCATCACCGCTTATGGCGAATACCCTTTCAACAAGGTCGGTTATTGCCTCGTGCCATTCAACTCAGGTGCCATGGAACACGCCACAAGCATCCATATCGGTCGTGGATTTGTGAATGGAACGCAAAGCTACGCCACCTTGTGGGCCCATGAGCTGGCTCATATGTGGTGGGGCGACAAGGTCACATGTGCCACCGAACAAGACATGTGGTTGAATGAAGGGTGGGCCAGTTTCAACGAAGCGTTTTACACCGAGAAGGTGAATGGCGTGAATGCCTATCGCGATTGGATACGCACCAATCACCGCAAAGTGCTTCAATTTGCCCACACCCCAGCGCAGGACGGGTCATATCTTACACTTAACAACATTCCGCATGACTACACATACGGCTACCATGTCTATCAAAAGGGAGCCAACATCATTCACACGATGCGACACTATATGGGGGACTCCGCTTTCTTCAATGGAACCCGTCATTACATGGACTCCAAGGCATTCAGTCATGCCTCCAGTATCGATTTGCGTGATGCATTGACCGCCGGTTCTGGAATCAGTATGAACCGCTTCTTCGATGATTGGGTTTTCACGCCCGGCTTTCCACATTTTTCAATCGACTCGGTGATTTATGTGCCTGGTGGCCTGGATCATTATTATATCCATACCCGTCAACGGTCAAAAGGGAATGCCAACCATTTGTATGAGATGCCAGTGGAAATCAACTTCACCGACGGTGTTAATGATACCACTGTTCGTGTAGTGATCGATTCACTGACGAACATGTTTCATATCCCTATTTATTTTAATGCGTCCCTGATCACCTTGGACCGGTATGGAAAGATCTCAGATGCACGGGTTGGTAATGAGAAAACGGTAACCATTACCGGAACACAGCCCATTGCTGAAACCAGCTTCTCCATGAACGTTTCCAATGTGGGTACACCCAACGCCCGTGTTCGGGTCGAGCATCACATGGTGCCACCAGATCCGTTCATCAACAGCAATCCTGGCATCCGGCTTTCCGACAATCGTTATTGGCGTGTGGATGGCTTTTTTACCAGTGGTTTTGCGGCCAAGGGGATTTTTGTTTACGATGGCTCAGTGAGCGCATCCACGGGCTATTTGGACAATACGTTCATCACAGGAACCGAAGACAGTCTGACGATTTTGTACAGGCCAGGTCCAGGTCATGAATGGCAAGTGGTGAACGGCTTCACCATCAACATTGCAAGCAATCCAAATGACCGGCGTGGAAGCATCGCCATTGATACGCTCAAGAAAGGGGAGTATGCCATGGGATATTACGACTATTTGGTTTCATCAGGATCGTTGGAGCCAAGGGATAAGGGCAGTCTTCAGGTTTTTCCGAACCCATCCCGTGACACCTTTAACATTGTTCGAACCGGCTCATTACAAAAAAAGGCCACCGCTGTCATTTACGACAACGGCGGACGAAAGGTTTATGAGTGCACTTTGGATTCGGGTCAAAAGCAAATGATCTGGGATGCGTCAAGCATGCCTGCCGGCGTGTTTCATGTGGTCATGAAAGTCGATGGTGACAAGCTGCAACAATCGATTCGACTGATGAAGGTCAACGACCAGTAGTCGGCACAAGGTCTGCTTATTCAAGTAATCGGTATCCGAAACTGATTCCAATGTTTTTGTTTTGGATGGTTGTTCCGTTATCTGTAACAGGCGCGAGGTTCATTAGCCCCAACCCATAGTTCACACCCACTTGCGTCCGTTTGAATTCCAAGCCCACTCCTGCAAACAGGCCTAAATCCAATCGCTTCAAGTCGTCATCTTTGGAGGAACCCCAGTCAATATCCTCCTCATCCTCTATGATTTCGTCAAACATTTCTATTTCATATTTGTAGTTCCCGGTAAGTCCTATTCCCACATAAGGACCAAGGTTTGCATAAAAGCTTCCCCAACCCATGTCAAAGTTTGCACGGGCGGTAAGCGGAATGTCCAAGTAAAACAGGTTGGCGGTTTCTTCGACACTTGTTTGAACACCCATGTATTCACCACGCTCATCATAAATGAATCCCCTGGTGGATAAAAACATGCCACCTTCGAATGAAAATACGCCCTCGGTGGGGGTTTGGATCGTGCCCCCTAAATGAACGCCTGGCTTGTTTTTGAAGTCGGAGCTGTAGGTTTCGTTGTTGTCCTTCATCACCATGTTGGATAGGTTCAGTCCCGCTTTAACGCGGTAGATTTGTGCATCCGCCTGGTTGGATGAGATTGCAAAGGCAATCACTGCTGATAAAATAATGGTCTTTTTCATAAGATTTGTTTTTACAATGGTTCGATTATGGTTTATAGAAGTATTGAATGTCGCGTCGACATTTTTTTGTTTTGAACGGGAATGCTGCAGCAGCCCTCGTCTTCGATGGCGTATCCGCTCGAATCATTGGCTTGGCTGAGGGGTTGAATCCGTTTAGATCCTTCTCGGTAAATGGCAATGGACTTCAGTCCGAGTCGGTGTGATTTCAGAAAGCAGTCGGCAACCTGTTCAACTGTTGCCTGATGATTCAGGTTCACGGTTTTGGATATTGCACCCGAAAGAAAAGGTTGTACAGCAGCCATCATCAACAGGTGACCCGAAACCGCTATCGGACTTAACCCCAAGTCGCTTCCAGTGGCACATTGGAAAACACTTATGTGCTGTGGATTGCTGAATTGGTTGATGTCCATCACACCATGCTTTTTCAAATAACCGATTTGCTTGGCAATCGAAGGTTTTGAAAACTTGAGGGCAACAAGACCTGCCTCCACACAGGCGGCCGATTGTTGCATTGTTCCACCATCTGATAAATGTTTGAACGCAACCGGAGCGAATAGTGGTTCTATTCCTGTTGTATCGGAATCCATCAACAATCCGATGGTGCCCGTAGGGGCAATGCAACTTACTTGTGCGTTGCGGAATCCGGATTTTGATCCCAAGTTGATCACCTGGTCCCAAATGCGTGCTGCCGCTTCCAGCAGATGGCTGTTTGACTTGGTTTTGGTAGCAATACTCAGCGCATCGCGGTGCATCACCATCACCTCCAACATGCTCGATTTGTTCAATTCGAAACCATTGAAGGCCCCCAGGTTTTTAGCCATCTCAATGGAAGTAAGATAGGCCTGTCCGGTCATGCTTGCGGTAATGGCTGATGCAAGATGCCTTGATTCTTCGCTGTCGTAAGCCAATCCCATGGACATCAGCATCGCTCCAAGTCCTGTAAATCCAAGACCTAGCGTTCGGAATCTCCAGGTTTGCTCGGCCACATCCTTGCTTGGGAACTGACCCATCAACACGGATATGTCAAGCACAATGGTCCACAAACGTGTTGCGTGCAGGAAGGCTTTTGAATCAAAACGGTTTTGCTCGTCGCGGAATCGGTTCAAGTTGATTGAAGCAAGGTTACATGCCGTATCATCCAGAAACATGTATTCCGAGCAGGGGTTGGATGCGTGGATCCTTCCCGAGGTCTTGCAGGTGTTCCACTTGTTGATGGTTGAGTCGAATTGAATTCCGGGATCTCCGCACATCCAAGCGGCTTTTGACATTTGCTCCCAAAGACTTTTTGCCGAAACGGATTCCTTTACCGATTCAATGGATCTGTTTTTCAGATTCCATTGCCCACTGCGACGCAATGTTTGCATGAAGGCATCGGACACCCTGACGGAATTGTTTGAGTTCTGTCCGGAAACGGTCGCATAGGCGTCTTGGGCATCCAGCCCCGACTGAATCAACAACTGCGCTTTGGACTCCTCATTCGCCTTCCATGAAATGAATTCTTCAATATCGGGATGATCCACATCCAGGCAAACCATTTTAGCTGCTCTGCGCGTGCTGCCTCCTGATCGGATGGCACCGGCAGCAGCATCGCCTACTTTGAGGAATGAAACCACTCCGGATGACGTTCCGCCGCTTTCCAATGGTTCGTTTTTGCCTCGTAATGCCGAGAAGTTGCTTCCCGTTCCACTTCCGAACTTGAATACACGCGCCTCGCGCATCCAGAGGTCCATGATGCCTTCAGGCCCAACCAGGTTGTCTTTTACTGATTGAATGAAGCAGGCATGCACCTGCGGATGTTCATATGAATTCTCACATCGCTCGGCTGTTCCGGTGTTTGGATTCACATAAAAATGTCCATGATCAGCTCCTTTGATTCCATAGGCCTGATGTATTCCCGTGTTGAACCATTGCGGTGAGTTGGGTGCTGCCATTTGCGCCAGCATCATGTAAGTCACCTCATCGCGAAAAGCGTGAGCATCTTCGGGAGCTGCAAAATAGTTGTGATTCAATCCCCACTGCATCCATCCATCGGCCATACGGCCAACCACCTGGCGGATTGAGTTTTCTGAAACCGTGACATCTCCCTCCTTGATGTTTGCGAGGTAATGCCTGGCCAGGATGTAGGCGGCGTTATCCGACCAGTGTTTCGGTACTTCAACTTCTATAGGTGCTTGATCCGAATCGATGAACACCACCCGGCTTCCATAATCGAAATGTGCGAACGGGTCGTTCAGGTTTTTAGTGAAGTATCTGTCAATGTCTAAGCCCATAGG
>JBEAXM010000064.1:0-3288 GCA_041159805.1 Bacteroidota bacterium | reverse complement strand
CATATAAGTTGGTCCGATGCCTTTGAGGGTAGAACCTATCTTACCCTTACCCTTGCTCAGTTCAGAGGCCGCATCCAACATCCTGTGGGTGGGTAAAATCAAATGCGCCTTGCGCGATATGAATAAGCTCTTGGAAATATCAACCCCCATCTTGATCAAGGAGTCAATCTCCTTCTTAAGGATGACGGGATCTATCACCACGCCGTTACCGATGATATTGATTTTACCGGGATGAAAAATTCCGGAGGGTATCGTGTGAAGGACATGTTTGATACCCTCAAACTCCAAGGTATGGCCTGCATTTGGGCCTCCCTGGAAACGTGCAATCACATCATATTTGGGTGCGAGCACATCAACAACCTTGCCCTTGCCCTCATCACCCCATTGAAGGCCTAATAATACATCTGCTTTCATTTGGATGATTTTAATTTGACACCTTACTGAATGCCGCCTCTGCTTCAGCAAGCGATCCATAGATGGAAAACACGCTATTGAGCTTGGTCACAGACAACAAAGAGCTGATGTTGGATGAAACATTGCATAGGACGGCCTCGCCTCCCGCTTTACGGGCCTTGGTCAGTATCATGAGTAACACATTCAATCCGGTACTGTTCATATAACTGAAACCGGAAAGGTCCACGATGTAATTAACGACATCTTTGGAAACCAGGTCGGCAAACTTTTCAAGGGTTTCATTCGCCTGGTTCCTTTCAATCAGGTTGCCTTTGAATGTCAGCACACAGTTTGAACCACTGTTTTTGAATTCGCAAGAAAATTCCATAACTCTATATTTATTAGATTGTGTTTTACTGTTTTTTCTTTTTCCTGTTTTCCATGTGAACGCAAGTTCCTGTTTCAGAAAGCTGGTTGCACTTGCCAAACAAATTCAAGGAATGGTGAGTGACTTTGAAGTCGAGGATCTCCCCCATCATGGATTGGATTTGCTGTATTCTAGGGTCACAAAACTCAAGCACATGTTCACAGTCTGAACAGATGAGGTGATCGTGTTGTTTGTAGGCATATGACTTTTCGAAGAGGGCCATGTTTTTCCCGAACTGATGCCGGGTTATGAGATCGCAAGCCATCAAATGGTCTATGGTGTTGTAAATGGTTGCACGGCTAACCCTGTATTTTTTGTTTTTCATGTGGATGTATAAGGACTCCACATCGAAATGATCGTTTAACCTGTAGATTTCCGTTAGGATTGCAAATCGTTCAGGTGTTTTTCGCAAACCGTTTGATTCGAGAAACTCCGTGAATAGCTTGGTTACCGCGTCTAAGACCTTGTCCATGGAAAATTAAAACGCCAAGTTACGCTTTCTAGTCTATGCGTGAAACACTTAGGATACCATTGACCTGGCTCAGTTTGGCCATAAGACGTGTAAGGTGCTCAGTGTCACGAACAAATAGCATAATAGTGCCTTGAAATAATCCCTCATTTGAATCGATACTGATAGATCGCATGTTGACCTTGAGCTCATTTGAAATAACCTTGGTGATATTATTTACCACCCCTACTTCATCAACGCCGTTGATCATGATCCCAGCCAAAAACGCAAGATCCTGCTTGTCTGTCCATCGTGCCTTTACGATCCGATACCCGTGCTTCGACATCAGGTTTATCGCATTGGGGCAATTGGTGCGATGGATCTTTATTCCTTCGTCTACTGTTATGAAACCAAACACATCATCGCCAGGAATGGCATTACAGCAGGAGGCGAGATTGTAATCGATCTTTCCCAAATCCTCCCCAATAACCAAAGAATCGGCGCTCCCACGTACATTTCGCACCATCTCCTCAAAGGTTGGTGTTTCACTTTTCACCAACTGACGTGGAACAGGTTTCCCATCGGAATCAAAGAAACCCTTTAGGGAATCCAAGTCGATGGTGTCGATGGCAATCCGGTAGTAGAATTCCGTAGTGTTTGGAACCTTGAAATACAACAAAAAATCATTCAGGGTGAACAGCGCATGATTGACCTTCATATTCCTGAGTTTACGCTCCAGCTTTTCCTTTCCATCTTCTGCCAGTAGTCTTTTATGTTCACGTAAAACAGACTTAATCTTGGATTTGGCCTTAGCGGTGATAACCATCGACAACCATTCCTCCTTTGGATTCTGTTTGGATGAAGTTAAAATCTCCACTTGATCACCGCTATTCAACTTATGGCTGATGGGAACAAGCTTGTGATTGATCTTGGCACCAATACATCGGCTGCCAACGTCAGTATGAATATCGAATGCAAAGTCCAAGGCGGTGCTACCTGCAGGCATGGTCTTCAGTTCACCCTTGGGGGTGAAAATGAATATCTCATCAGAAAAAAGATTCAGCTTGAAGTCGTCAATGAAGTCGATGGCGCTTGATTCGGGATGCTCCAACATTTCACGGATCTTGCCTAACCATTCATCCAAGGCGTTTTCCGCATCGGTGTCCTTGTATTTCCAATGTGCGGCATATCCTTTTTCCGCTATCTCATTCATCCGATCGGAGCGAATCTGAACCTCCACCCATTTACCGCTCATGCTCATAACAGTCGTATGGAGCGATTCGTATCCGTTCGCCTTTGGTGTGGATATCCAATCGCGCAACCGATCAGGGTTGGGAACAAAAAAGTCGGTTACGATGGAATAGGCCCTCCAACAATCCGCTTTTTCGGTTTCGGGAGGAGAGTCCAATATGATTCGAATCGCGAACAGGTCGTAAATCCCTTCGAAAGGCACCTGTTGTTTCTTCATTTTATTCCATATGGAGTTAATGGATTTGGGACGACCTTTGATTTCAGCCTTGAACCCTTGTTTTTCGAATTCCTCCTTTAGCGGTTTGATGAAATCGAAAATGAATTTATCGCGATCCCTTTTTGTTTGTTGAAGCTTACGGGCGATGGATTTGTATACTTCTGGCTCTGTGAACTTGAGGGCCAAATCATCCAATTCAGTCTTTATAGCATACAACCCCAGGCGATGAGCCAGCGGTGCATACAGGTAGGCAGTTTCGGAGGCGATTTTCAGCTGCTTTTCCTTTGCCAATGAGCCAAGCGTACGCATGTTGTGCAGTCGATCGGCCAGCTTGATCAGTATCACCCTGACATCATCTGAAAGGGTAAGCAACATTTTGCGGAAATTTTCCGCTTGAAGCGAAGATGTGTGATCAAAAACCCCGGAGATTTTGGTCAGACCGTCAACAATCTTTTCAACCTTTGGTCCAAACAAGCCACGAACGTCCTCCAATGTGAGATGAGTATCCTCTACAACGTCGTGCAACAAAGCGCATACAACAGCTGTTGATCC
>JBEAXM010000060.1:0-6235 GCA_041159805.1 Bacteroidota bacterium | reverse complement strand
GGTTCTCAGCAGATTTGTTACAGTCTCCTGCACCATGCTTCCGCTTGTGATAGTAAGTCAAACCAAGATCAACTCCCAAGCCAAATCCTCTTGGCTTGAATGGTTTCTTGAGCGTATTCTCATCATCCGTGAACGAATGGCCATAAGTACCGGTGGTTGAGAGGACATCCAGGTCAAATGAGTCAGCAGATGTAACGACATAATCCAACCGTTCGAAATCGATGAAAGCAGCGTCAAAACCACCAATCAATTTCACAGTGACTGCCGCGGCCAGATATTTCTTTTCACGCACCTCCAATAATTTCCTTCCATAAGTGCCTCCCAGCTCACCCCAGATCATTGAGGCGGATCGGAATGGATCGGAGGAGTAGCGAATATCATGCTGAGGAGCATAATCATATCCCTCCTTGATGAATTTCACCAAGTGGGACGGCGCATCTGTAACACTGGTGGCGGAACGCAAGGCCGTGTGTATTCCCCATGAGAACTTTTCGGCATTACGGATATAGCCGGGTCCCCTGACCAGAACACTTGAATAGGCATTCATCTTGGAGACATCATCATAGGTTCCAAACTGGCTGTCATTGCTTCCGTCCGAGTTATCAACGTCATCAAAACGGTCGGACAACCGTTTCCTGAACAAGTAATCGTTGTCGATGAAAAAATCCGCGGAAAGAAGGTTCCATTCATAAAGGAATGGCGACCCTACAAAAAGGGATGGATTGTAATTCAAACCCATGTTGCCTGAAAAATTAGAGTGACTGATTCCTGTCATCTCCTGAGCCAGCACATTTGAAGCCATTAACAGGCATGCGATGATTGCAACACATGTCCGACGAATAATCATTTTCAAAATCATCTCTATTTTTTTAGGTGCCAATAAATACCTAACCGATAAACGAAAAAACAGATTCCATATTGCAACATTTATTCCGGAAACATTTTTCCGGGATTTAAAATGCCATTGGGATCAAATAGCTTTTTAATTCCTTTTTGAAGGTCTAACTGAACATTATTAAAGGGTATGTCCATGTAGGACTTTTGAACAAGTCCGATGCCATGCTCCCCGGAAATGGTGCCGCCGAGTGAAACACATAACTCAAAAATCTCGCGTATTCCGAGAGGGACCTTGTTATTCCAATCATCATCACTCAACTGATCCTTGATGATGTTAACATGTAAATTGCCGTCGCCGGCGTGGCCGTAACAAACCGACTTGAAGCCGTATTTGCCTCCTATTTGTTTTACACCGGCTAACAGCTTGGGAAGCTCAGCTCTAGGGACAACCGTATCCTCCTCCTTGTAAATGGAGTGTGATTTTACCGCTTCGCCCACTGCCCTTCTCATTTTCCAAAGTTCTCCTTTCTGTTTGTCATTGTCAGCAAAGAGAACCTCGGATGCTCCGAAACGCTCCATGACCTCAGTGATTCGCTCACAATCCTTGAAAAGGGAATCCACATCATTACCATCTACGGCTATAAGCAAATGCGCCTTGATGCTTGATGGAATATCCATTGTGACATCAACATATTTTAACACAAAATCGATGGCGTCCCGTTCCATGAACTCCATTGCAGATGGCGTGATTCCAGCGCGAAAAACTGCAGAGACTGCTTCGCAGGCCCTTTCAGGTGAGGTGAAAGGAACCAGCATGAGCAAATCATGTGCGGGCTTGGGAATTAACCTGAAAACAATCTTGGTTATTATCCCCAAAGTGCCTTCACTGCCTACTATCAATTGAGTGAGGTTATAACCGGTAGAGTTCTTCAAGACATTGGCGCCTGTCCAAATGGCTTCACCTGTTGGAAGAACCACACGGACATTCAACACATAATCCTTGGTCACACCATATTTGACAGCGGCAGGCCCACCAGCGCATTCTGCCAGGTTACCACCTAGATAGCACGAGCCACGACTTGCGGGATCTGGTGGATAAAACAGCCCCCTCTCCGCAACAGCGTCCTTGAAAACCTGGTTAATCACCCCTGGCTCAACGGTTGCCTGTAAGTTCCGTTCGTCAATTTCGATTATGCGGTTAAAACGGGATGTGGATAAAACAACTCCTCCATGAATCGGCAATGCCCCTCCACTCAGACCGGTTCCGGCACCACGGGGCGTAAGGGGAATCATTTTTTCGTTACACAATTTCACAATGGCACAAACCTCATCCTCGTTACCGGGCCTTACAACAACCTCTGGATTATAATGCAGATCCTCGGTGTAGTCATGTGAATGGTTAACCAAATCCTCATTAGAGGTAAGCACATGTTCGTCACCACAGATCTTTTTCAAGACAGAGATGAATCCTGCATCAACTTTAGCGAATGCGCTCATTTTTTTTGAGGTGTCAATATTTTTCCTGATTCCATGTCAAACCACTCCAACTTGCCGACAAACCCCAAAGCTATGAAACGGCCGGCGTACAATTCAGCGCTGTCATAAAGGATATCCACAATGATTTCACCAGAACTGTTGATGACTCCGAACTTGTCACCTTGTTGAACCAGGTGGTAGTTTGGCGACAATGATTGTATCTGATCGTACTGGAATCCAACCACCACCTTCCAAGTGGTGTCCATCAAGCCCCATCCAAAATCATTCTTCACGGGAAGGTAACCATAGGCCATAACCGATGTTGAATCAAACTCCTGTTCAGTCAGGAAGCTTTCAGTGGCAACATGCATCAACCTGCAAACATCATTCTCATAAACGGCGGCGGCACCATTTCCAACTAAAACCACATCATCGAAAGCATCTGCAATCAAGATGTTTCCCTGACTATCGGCCACTCCGACGGCCTCAACCAAGCTTATGGGAACCATTCCACCTAACAGCGAGGAGTTTTCAGGAAAACCATCCCGTTGTCGAAATATGAATGGGATGCGGGTTTTACCTGAAGTATCGAGGAAACCTAACTTCCCATCAACGGACGCTGCAGAAAGTCCTTCACTGAAAGAACCCAATCCATCAAAAACATGCTTGGTCAATGCATTGCCTTTGTTATCGTACAAAGCGGCACCATTGTCATTGATAGCGGCATAACGATCGTCACCAAGGAAACGGAGCTCTGAAAATCCATTCATCAACACTTTCCCTGTATTGTCCATAAGCCCGTATCCGGATGAATCCCGAAAAACAGATACACCATTTCGGAAAACACCGCATTCGAGAAATCTAGCTTGAGTCACTTGGAAACCGTCACGTGTAACATAACCACAAAAACCCTTTGCATAAAACACAAACATATTCTCATCCGCTATGAAAATGGAATCAAATGCGATTGGAACAACTGTGTTGCCACGTTTATCGATTGCACCCATGACATTGTTTTCGGAAACCACTGAAAAACCCGAAGAGAAATCGGTTGCCTCCTGATGGTAGTTTGAAATGACCAAGTTGCCCTTGGAATTTAAAAATCCATATTTACCATTTAACCGGACTCTGGACAATCCCTCGTGGAACATGAAAGCGGATTCATAAACCGGTTCAACCACAATGATTCCGTCGGCATCCATGTAGCCAAACATTCCGGATTGAAAAAAAGGTAACAGATAGGCATTGGCATCAGCTGCACCGAGTAGTTGAACTACTGAATCCGGGAACTCTGGGAAAGCCGCCTTGAATTGTATTTCCCCTGCAGCAGGATTCTCCTTCAAGTAGAACTCACGGACACGAAACCAAGCTTCCTCCTCCAACGGACTAACTGGATAATTCCTAACGAAATCGTAATAAGGTTTAGGAAGGACGCTGTTTTGCGTGGTTATTCGAAAAACATTCCTCCACGCATCCATGACATGAGGACTTTTCGGAAAACTCCGAATGAACACTTCATAGGATGACAACGACCCGTCGGACACGGATTCATTGTAAAGCAACTGCTGATAAACTGACTTCGCCTTGGTGTACGATACTGATCCAGGATATTTATTGATGAAACTCAACATTTCTGCAGCGGTACCTGTTTTTAAAGCGGCTGAAAACGCAATGCTGTCACGGGCCTTGATCGCTTCGGAAACCAGATTGGACCCTAAATAAAACTCCACAAAACGATCCAATACTGTAACAGAGTTGGAATCCATCGCTGCTCTAAATGCGGCCAACTCTACCGAACTCAAATGACCCTCAATAGACTGCCTCGAGATTTTGAATTTCAGTCCCACAGCGGACTCCCTGGCTCCCATTGCGGGCCAATGAACCAATGCCTGATTGATCATCAGGTATGAGGAATCCAATGAATACCTGCCTGACTGTTTGTCAGCAAAAATCAGCGACAACCCATATGATGAAAGGCATGTGGAATTTTTCCGGGATTTTTGGAAATAGTCATATGCATCATCGTAACGATTCGTTTGCAATGACTCAAAACCTTTCTCCAGATTCGATTTCAAAATTGGACCTTGAAAAATCAACAGCATGCAACTAAGCTGCACGGCGCCCTTGAATGATTTTTTCAATTGAAAACCCATCATTAAAGTTCACACAAAAAAGTAAGACTGTTATCGAACATGGAATCCAACTCCGGCTTTTTTGAAAACAAACCATACATGGTGGATCCACTACCGCTCATTGAGGCATAAGCGGCACCCATTTCATAAAGATTTGATTTGATTAAAGCCAATTCGGGGTGGTTTTGAAACACCCCTGTCTCAAAATCATTTTTCAAAGTGGACGTCCAAGAATCCACAGGAAGCTTCACCACATCCGTCAAATCGGCAAAACCAGGATCATCGATAGGCTTTACAATACCATATGCCTCTGCAGTGGAAACCCCTATTGCGGGCTTCACCAATAGGAGATGATAACCTTTCAAATCCAAAGAGATTGGTGTGAGTTGCTCACCTCGACCTGTTGCGCGACAAGGTTTATTGATGATGAAAAATGGACAATCACTACCTATGGTGGAGGCCAGTTGAAGCAAATCGGATTGGCTTACCTTGTTACCATGAATGGCGTTCAAGGATATCAAGGCGTGAGCTGCATCAGATGATCCACCGCCCAGACCTGCACCACTTGGAATATTCTTGTGTATATGAAGTGCAATATCGGAACCTATTCCGAATGAGTTGTCGTACGCCACACATGCTTTTACAGACAAATCTTTTGAAGGGTCAGAAATAAAATCATTTCCAGAGGAGGTGTAAAACAGCTTATGACCACCCGGTAATGAGATTGGAACCCCTTGGTTGAACCCGCTTGTGGCTACCAATTCCAACACATCATTGAATGGAATAGGGAGAAATACTGTTTCTATGTCATGGTAGCCGTCAGGTCGCTTCCTGAGCACCCTTAGCCCCAAATTGATCTTGGCATTTGGAAAACAGATCATAAACAAGCAGTTAAAGAGCGAAGGTAACAAATGAAAAGCAACAAGTTATGAGCCCCTGATCCATTGGCAATGACTATATTTGTAACAGAATCAAGAACAATCAACATGACCTATTTGGATTTCGAAAAACCCCTTGAAGAGCTTAACGATCAGCTACAAAAGGCGCGTCAGTTGGAGCAAAAAGGAAAGGTGGACGTTAAGAGTCTGATTGCTGAAATTGAAAAGAAAATCACCGAAGCAAAAAAGAAAATTTATGCCGACTTGACCCCATGGCAGAGGGTTCAGCTATCAAGACATCCAGACAGACCTTATTCCCTTGACTATATCAATTCAATTTGTTCAGGAACGTTCATGGAACTTTTCGGTGACAGAGCGGTAAAGGACGACAAAGCCATGGTAGGTGGTTTCGGAATGGTGGATGGCCGTTCTGTAATGTTTATCGGCCAACAGAAAGGGAATAATACGAAGATGAGACAGTTCAGGAATTTCGGCATGCCAAACCCTGAAGGATATCGAAAGGCCTTGCGACTGATGAAGCTGGCTGAAAAATTCAACAAACCGATCGTCACGTTCATCGATACGCCAGGAGCTTTCCCAGGATTGGAAGCCGAAGAACGTGGCCAAGGAGAGGCCATTGCCAGGAACCTGTATGAAATGTCCATTTTGAAAGTGCCCGTAATCTGCTTTATCATCGGCGAAGGCGCTTCTGGAGGGGCTTTGGGAATAGGTATTGGCGACCGCGTTCTCATGCTTGAAAACACCTGGTATTCTGTTATATCTCCTGAGTCTTGCTCCTCAATCTTATGGAGGAATTGGGACAACAAAGAGCGCGCTGCGGAGGCGCTGAAATTGACGGCAGCAGACATGTCGGGACTGGGATTGGTTGACGGCATCATCAAAGAGCCGTTC
>JBEAXM010000051.1:0-6779 GCA_041159805.1 Bacteroidota bacterium | reverse complement strand
GGAGTGAACTCCTGTGGTGAAGATGTTGTAAAAATCACCTTGGTAACTTGACGTTGTCTTGAACCAGAAAGGCCATGGGGAACTTTCCTTGTATCTCGTTCAGGAATTCCGTTGCCAAAAGACGTGTTTTGAAATCACCTACACGAATCTTAAAGTTGGGTTGTTGATAAACTAAGTAGGCGCCAACATTTGGGTACACTTTTAGGAAGTCCGACTTAACCAAATTGGCATCATCTCGCTTGTCACCAAAAAAAATTTGAATACGGTAACCAGGCATCGAATTCTTGGTCTTTCCAAGCGCTATATGCTTGCTCATCAGCGCCCTAACAGCGCCGTCGGAACTTTTGTACGATTGCCCAAGTGCATCCTGAAACGCCGAGGATGCTAACGTTAGCAGCAGTACCAAAAGGGTGTTTTTTTTCATAACAATCAACTCACAAAATTAATATATGTAACGCAAATACAAACAAATCATTTTTAGGGGTTTATCAACATCGTAATTTAGAATCTTTTTAAATGATATTTCGTTGCTTACACCTTTTTGAATCACGTTGGTTTGTCTTAAATTTGCTCGCCCTTTGAACGGCATTAGCCTCAGTTTCAAGCCAAATTAACCCCACAACACTATGAAAGGTAGCGTGTTAGCATCTAGGTTCGCATTTGTTTTTTTGCTCATCGCATCCCTTGTTTTATCCACTTTTAATGATGCCTACTCTCAGCCTGATGGGGAGGCACTCTTCAAAGCCCAATGTGCCCAATGTCACTCCACTGGTGATGACCGTGTACTTGGTCCGGGCCTAAAGGATATCGACAAGCGACGTACAGAGGCCTGGTTGATTCCATGGATCAAGAATTCACAAGCGGTAATCAAATCGGGTGATGCCTATGCTGTAAAGATTTACAACGAGTACAACCAAACGGCCATGCCATCGTTCGCCTTGACCGACGATGAGATCAAGTCTATACTCGCTTATGTTAAGGCTGAAGGTGAGAAGGCCCCAGCGGCAGGCCCAGCAGGTGGTCCTGCGGGAGTACCCGTGGAGGAAGATGGATTCCCTTGGGTTCTTTGGTCGGTTTTAGCTGTTTTAATCGTATTGTATTTTGCCCTAGGTAAAGTGAAAAAAGGTCTCGAGCGTGCTCTTCGCGCCAAGCAAGGAATACCCGAGCCTGTACCAGTTCCTGTTAAGCAAGCTTCCAAAAACTGGATTCGTGGCAACAAGAAATTAATTGCTGTATTGGTACTGATAGGTGCTTTCTGGGGAAGCGTCAAGGGCTGGAACGCGTTGGCAGGTATTGGAATTCAGCAGGATTACGCTCCGGAACAACCCATTAAGTTCTCGCACAAGTTACACGTGGGACAGAACGGAATCTCGTGTAATTATTGTCATACAGGCGCCGAAAAGAGCCGTCATGCAAACATCCCTTCATTAACCGTATGTATGAATTGCCACAAAGGTGTGCAGTCAGGTCCACAGTATGGTAAAGAGGAAATCGCTAAGATCTATGCGGCGTTGGATTATGACCCAGCAACCCAGAAATACGGCAATAATCCCAAGCCGGTTAAATGGGTTCGTGTTCACAACCTCCCTGATTTGGCTTACTTTAATCACGCTCAACACGTTACCGTTGCCGGGATTGAGTGTCAAACATGTCACGGACCTGTTGAAGAGATGGAGGTTTTAAAGCAACACTCTCCGCTTACAATGGGTTGGTGTATTGATTGCCACCGTAATACTGAGGTTAAAACCGAAGGCAATGCTTATTACACAGAGCTACATGAGAAGCTGAAAAAACAATATGGTCCCGAAGCCAAAATCACTGTTGACAAAGTCGGTGGTTTGGAATGTGCCCGTTGCCATTATTAAGATTAAAACACCAATCACAGAACATTACCCACTTTAAGGATATGGAAAAACAGTACTGGAAAGGCGTTGAAGAACTGCGGAACGATGCGGAATTCGTCCGTCACAGGAATAATGAATTTTTGGAAGAGATACCTGTCGATGAGGTAATCGGTCGCAAAGCCGAGTCGTCTGACGCCACCCCTCGCAGGGACTTCCTGAAGTTCCTCGGATTCGGAATGGCTGCTGCTACCATTGCTGCTTGCGAAGCACCCGTCAAGAAATCTATTCCGTATTTGAACAAGCCCGAAGAGATTATCCCGGGTATTCCAAACTATTATGCGTCCACCTATTTTGATGGTCACGATTACGCCAGCGTTTTGGTAAAGACTCGCGAGGGCCGACCCATCAAGATTGATGGAAATGAGAAATCCACCATTACCCGAGGTACCTCACACGCACGTGTGCAGGCATCGATATTGGGACTGTATGATACCAATAGGTTGAACAGCCCCCGAAAGGCAGGAGTAGAGGTTTCCTGGAGTAATGCCGACGCTGAGATAGCCGCTGCCATCCAAGCTGCCACAGCCTCCGGTAAGAAAGTAAGGGTCTTAACCTCCACCATCATCAGCCCTGCCACCAAGGCGCTTTTTGCAGATTTTGCCACCAAATTCCCAGGTGTGGATGTGGTTACATACGATGCTGTTTCCCTTTCGGGAATGATTCAAGCCAACGCGGCCTGTTTTGGTAAAGCCGCAATGCCAACCTATCGTTTCGATAATGCTGCGGTGATTGTTGGAATAGATGCAGACTTCATGGGAACCATGCCACATGCCAACGAGCATGCGCGCCAATATGCTGCCACTCGGAAGCTGTTTGGTAAAAAGGTTATGTCAAGGCATTATCATTTCGAGTCTACCCTTACTGTTTCCGGATCGAATGCAGACCACCGATTCAAGGTTCGCCCATCTGAAATGGGTGCCACGGTGGTTGCATTGTACAATCAAATTGCCGGACTGGCTGGACAGCCCACTGTTTCAGGAGCTAAAACATCCGCTGATGCAGGTGTGGCGAAGGCCGCACAAGCCCTTTGGAGCAACCGCGGAAAATCAATCGTGGTGTGTGGAACCAATGATGTGAACATGCAGACATTGGTGAATGGTATCAACAACATGTTGGGCAACTACGGAAACACCATCCGTATCGATATGCACTCCAACCTCCGCCAGGGCGATGACCAGAAAATGGCTGCCTTGGTTGCCGATATGAACGCGGGTAATGTTGGAGTACTATTGATCAACAATGTCAACCCTTCCTATTCATACCCTGACACGGCAGCTTTCAACGCCGGATTGAAAAAAGTAGGTACTTCTGTGGCGTTTTCATGTTACGAAGACGAAACAGCCAAGCAGTGTGGCTACATCCTTGCCGAAAATCATTTCCTGGAGTCTTGGAATGATGCTGAGCCGGTATCCGGAGTTTACAGCTTATGTCAACCCGTTATCCGCAAGCTATACAACACCCGCCAGATGCAAGATGCATTGGTGAAATGGACAGGTGCTGCACAACCTGATTACTATTCTTATTTACAGAACTATTGGAAGACGGCCATGTATGCCCGTCAAACATCCATCACTTCCCAGGATGCCTTTTGGAACAAAGCGTTGCAAGAGGGGGTTTTTGAACCCGCCCCTGTCGCTGCTACTGCAGTGACCTTTGCAGGCAATATACAAAATGCTGCCTCCGCTTTGGCCGCTACCAAATCAGAAGGATTGGACGTGGTACTTTACGAAAAGGTTGGTATCGGTAATGGTGCGCAAGCGAACAACCCTTGGTTGCAGGAATTGCCAGACCCTATTTCAAAAGTGTGCTGGGACAACTATGTTGCCATGTCACCAAAGATGGCCGAATCCAAAGGTCTCAAGCAGGGTAATGTGGTTGAAGTGAAAATCGGTAACAAGACGGTTAAAGGACCGGTTTACCTCCAACCAGGAGTATCCGATAACACCATCGCAGTTGCGATTGGTTATGGTCGCACTTCGGCTGGGAAAGCCGCCGATAATGTGGGATTCAATGCATACACACTTGCCTCCTTGAATTCAGGAGCGATTGGCTTCCTCACTACAGGCGCTGTTGTCAACAAGACCGTTGACGAGGACCATGTGCTTGCGGCAACCCAAACGCACCACACGCTGATGGGTAGGAATATCGTCAAGGAAACAACCCTTGATAAATACCTTAAAGATCCGAAGTCAGGAAACCCTGACATCATGCTCGAGACTTACAAGGGCAAGATGAAAGCCACGGAGGTCGACTTATGGGCAACTGAGAAGAACCCTGGTCACGACAAGCCCAACCACTTTTGGGGAATGTCTATTGATTTGAACTCCTGCATCGGTTGCGGGTCATGTGTGATTGCCTGCCAGGTTGAGAACAACGTTCCCGTGGTTGGTAAAGCGGAGGTGAACAATTCCCGTGAAATGCATTGGATCCGAATCGACCGTTATTACACTTCCGACATGACCAAGGCATCTGCCAAGGAAGACGGAGTGGGTAAGATGGCCATGCTGGCCGAGATGGAAACACCTTCCGATAATCCTGAAGTGGTGTTCCAACCGATGTTGTGTCAGCATTGCAACCACGCACCATGCGAAACGGTTTGTCCCGTGGCTGCTACAACCCACAGCTCCGAGGGCTTGAATATGATGGCTTACAACCGTTGTGTAGGTACCCGTTACTGCGCCAACAACTGCCCATACAAAGTGCGCCGCTTCAACTGGTTCAAATATTCCGACAACGCACAGTTCGATTTCAATATGAACAACGAACTGGGTCGGATGGTGTTGAATCCGGATGTGATCGTTCGTTCCCGCGGAGTCATGGAAAAGTGCACCATGTGCGTACAGCGTATCCAGTATGGAAAACTAGAGGCCAAAAAAGCCGGACGCCGTCCTGCCGATGGTGAAATCACTACCGCTTGTGCCCAGTCGTGCCCTACACAGGCGATCACCTTTGGTGATTACAACGACAAGGCAAGTAAGTTGTCGGCCGAGTCCACCGATCCCAGGGCTTACCACGTATTGGAAGAGCTCAACGTGCAGCCGTCCATTTACTACCAGACCAAGGTTCGTAACAAGGAGACGGGTAAGGCATAATAACAATCAACATTAATTCGACACAGACACATAACCATATGCACCACGAATCAGAATTAAGGGAAGCGCTCATCACGGGCGACAAGACGGCCCACGACATCACCGAGGACGTGTGCAGACCCATTGAAGGGAAGGCCAACAAATACTGGAAAATCGCTTTCGGAATCTCCTGCCTCGCATTATTGTGGTGGATCATATCCGTGAGCTATACGGTTGGAACCGGACTAGGTGTTTGGGGTATCAACAAGACCGTTGGCTGGGCTTGGGACATCACCAACTTCGTATGGTGGGTCGGTATCGGTCACGCTGGCACCTTGATCTCCGCAATCCTTTTGTTGTTCCGTCAGAAATGGAGATTGTCCATCAATCGTTCTGCTGAGGCGATGACCATCTTCGCGGTAATCTGTGCCGCCTCTTTCATCGTATCACACATGGGTCGCCCTTGGGTCGCCTATTGGCCACTGCCACTTCCCAACCAATTTGGTTCACTGTGGGTGAACTTCAACTCACCACTGGTGTGGGACGTGTTTGCGATCTCCACATACTTCTCGGTATCATTGGTGTTCTGGTATACAGGTCTCATTCCTGACTTCGCAGTTGTTCGCGATCGTGCGAAAACAAAAGCACGCAAATTCTGGTACACCATTCTCTCGTTCGGTTGGACGGGCACTGCAAAAAACTGGCAGCGATTTGAAGAGGTTTCGCTGGTTTTGGCAGGTCTTTCAACGCCGCTCGTACTCTCGGTACACTCGGTGGTATCCATGGACTTCGCAACGTCCGTGATACCTGGTTGGCACACCACCATTTTCCCACCCTACTTCGTTGCCGGTGCGATCTTCTCCGGATTTGCCATGGTGCAAACGTTGTTGATCATCACCCGTAAGGTGTTGAACCTCGAGAACTACATCACCATATACCATATAGATATGATGAACAGGATCATCCTGCTAACAGGATCGATCGTTGGTGTTGCTTACCTAACAGAGTTCTTTATCGCTTGGTACTCCGGAGTGGAATATGAGCAGTACGCGTTCATTAACCGCGCCACTGGTCCGTATTGGTGGGCCTATTGGAGTATGATGACTTGTAACGTGATCACACCGCAGCTGTTCTGGTCGCACAAGCTTCGCACCAGTTTGTTCGCAACCTTCTTCATCTCCATTTTCGTGAACATCGGTATGTGGTTCGAGCGTTTCGTGATCATCGTGACCTCCCTGCATCGCGACTATATCCCATCCAGTTGGACCATGTACTCACCTACTTGGGTTGAGGTCGGCATTTTCATCGGTTCAATGGGATTGTTCTTCGTTCCATTCCTATTGTTCACCCGTTTCTTCCCGGTAATTGCAATGAGCGAATTGAAAACGATAATCAAATCATCCAGTTCACAGGCTAAAAAGAAAGGAGCAGATCACCATGGACACTAAAATGGCTTATGGGGTTTTTGATGACGACGACGTGGTTCTCGCCGCCATCCCCAAGTTGAAAGAGAAAAACTTCAAGGTGAAGGATGTGATTTCACCTTTTCCAATCCACGGGTTGGACCATGCGCTTGGTCTGAAAAGGACTCGTATCTCCATGGCAGCATTCATGTTTGGATGCACTGGCACCTCGTTGGCATTGTTGATGATGTGGTACATGAACATCTTCGATTGGCCGATGGACATTGGCGGAAAGCCGAACTTCGCATTATACAAGAACCTTCCCGCCTTCATTCCAGTAACTTTTGAAATGACCGTTTTGTGTGCGGCGCATGGCATGGCGCTGACATTCTTCCTTCGAA
>JBEAXM010000117.1:0-3776 GCA_041159805.1 Bacteroidota bacterium | reverse complement strand
CATAAATGTAGATAAATGCTCCGGTGCCCATTCCCCGTATGGTGGGATTCAAATTACCTGCTCCCATCAGGATACCTGCTGTCATGTCGCCGTGAGTACCGGAGTTGGCAGTGGTGTTCGATTGGTCAATTCGTCCCTGGTAATCGATGTGTGGCCCAACGGGTCCATCATCGGCCAAAGCAACAGAAACGCCATTGCCGTCATAATGACGACCCATGGGCGAATCACTATTGAGTACATTGGAACGGTGCAAGGTTCTTCCTTTTTCATCATCGGCAACTGGTGGAGGAGCAATGGGTTCCAAGCCATTCACAAATGGTAACGAAGCGATTTCCATATGCCTGCCTTCATCGATTCGGATCTCAGCCCATCTGCCGTAGTCATACCTGCGCAGCAAGGTCGCTCCCTTGCTTACAAGTGATTCAATCACCAAATCAGCATTCAAGCCCTTGTGATACCGAACCACCAAGTCGACTTTGCCTGTTTGCTTCAAGGACCATGCTGGATAACTTCCTGAAAATAGGTCCTTGTTCAATTTCCAGTTAGGGTCAAAGGAAATTATAGAGTGGATACTTGCAGAACGGAGCTGTTCCAGATTTGCGTTCACCGCAATTCCTGCCATGTATGTACGATCTGGTAAATAGTTGTAAAGAAAAATTCCAGCGCTTTCCAATGAGACTCTGACGTTTTCAGAAGGAATCTCGTTGAAGGTGATCAGACGGAAGTATTTGTTTTCAAATACTTCATCGCCAAGCACATTGGGACTATTGATAAACGACTCCAGATTGGCTGCAGGTTGAATGCTTCCTGTTTTCAGTTTAATGGTTGCCTGTCCAAATAGGACGGTTGGCACAATCAAAAGACCAGCCCAGATGATGGCGATTAGGGTTTTGGATTTTAGATTCATTTTTAGTTGGTTGATAAGTTACTAAAGTAATTCAAACGCATCAAAAGGACAACTGGACAAATTGTTATTTGTCAACCAATAATCAGATTTAATTAGCTGATAATCAGTATTGATTCAGGAAAAATATTCAAGTTTCAAGACTTCTCCATCAAAGGAAGCGTAGCTGCAATGCTTAATCCACTCACCGAGGTTAATATACCTGCCTTTGCCGTCGATTACCATGTCAATTGGAAGATGTCTATGTCCAAAAACCATGAAGTCGAATTCATTGGTTTGCTGCAGTTGCTTACAATACTGAACCAGCCATTCCTGGTCATCACCAAGATATTTTTCATCAGAATTGCCGGTGTTAACTCGGCTCCGTTTGGAGAAGAAATTGGCGATTGGAATTCCGATATCGGGATGCAGCCATCTGAATAGCCACTTGCATACAGGATTGGCAAAGACCGATTTTATGAACTTATAGCCATGATCACCAGGACCCAGCCCGTCTCCATGACCGATGTGGAATTTTTTGCCGTTTATTTCCCTATTGATCGGGTTCCTGTAGATTACACACCCGAACTCTTTCTGAAAATAATCGAAAACCCACATGTCGTGGTTGCCTATGAAATAATGCAATTTGATACCTCGATCGGATAGCTCGGCCAGTTTACCAAGCAATCGTGTATATCCTTTTGGAACGGCATTTTTGTATTCGAACCAAAAGTCAAAAACATCACCTAAAAGGTAAATTTCGGAGGCGTCATTTGAAATGAAGTCTAGGAATTTCACGACCTTCTTTTCCCTCTCAAGACTGCTTTGGGCATCGGGAACACCCAAGTGGAAGTCAGACAAAAAATAAATCTTATTCCTTTCACCCATTATCTGAGACCATTAATTGCCTTTGTGCGTAGTGAATCAAAAGACAGTTGTGATAAATCCAATACAAATCGTATCCTGTCTGCAAACTTAACATTATTTGTATCGAATGTGCGCTGAATATTTCCAGACTGGAAAACCGGTACATGTATCTCGGCAATCCCCTTGATTAAGGAAAGGGTTACCCCACCCTCATACATAACCGGATCGTCGATGTCAAGGAAAATATCCCTGATGCCATCAAAGGTTCCGATATTGAAAAAGAATCTTAATGGTATCGGCGTTGGGTTGTCGGTGGAAAGATGCAGCGCACCAATCCATTTGTTTGTTTGACCCAAAGGTGTCGGTGAAATGAAACCACCATCCCTGATTAGCATTTGCCTGCTCCAAAGACCCGATGTTTCGTTCCTTGCAGCAAATATTTCATTGAAAAGGTAGTCATTTGCACCAGTCCACGAACTCATTCTGAAGTTGACATTATCCAAAGATTGGTTTTTAACAAATCCTCCGGCAAATAAACGCACGTCAAATCCTTTCCTGGGCTTTCTATAAGTGAACCGGTATTTGAATTGTCCGGATAGCTTGGCATAACGCGTTCCGTTTTCCAATCTGATATGGTATGAAAACGGATCGATAATTCTCGAATTGGTAAAGTTGTAGTTGATTGATCCATGATACCTGTCGACGGTTTTGAACTCCCTTTGAACCGAGGAGCCATTCATAGTGAAAACCGGTTCAACAGCATAGATTCCTGTTGCTTGAAAATCAACCCTACGTCTGATGGGCGACCATGCGACATGCTCTCTGAATTCGAATTCCAAAATTCCATTCCATTTGGAAAATGATAATGTTTTTATAAGCGCGAACTCCGATGGGGTTCGGTTCTCATAAAGATCATATCCGAATCTCTTACCATTGACTTCTAATGCAATCTCATTGAAAATTCCTTTTATAGGCCACTTTTTCAATCGAACGGATGCAAAGCCCACCAGGTTGTTAAGTTCTTCAGAATACATTGGGGTAAATGAGAACTCAAAAGGAGCCGGAACAAGTTCCATGTTGGATATGGTTACACCCGCCATTAATCCGTCATATTCGTTCCAACCTACGGCTGGCATTAAAAACATATTGTCGCTGCCGAAAGAGTCATATAAGGAAGGAAACAACCTGAGTTTGGGAGATCGCCATTTTCCATGACCATTTTCATTGAAAACCTGATGACGGTTTTTCAGTATGAAATGGTAAGGCCTGTTGATTGTGAACTCGTTTTTTGAAATTTCACTAGCAAGCAATGTGTCGTTCTCAAAATGTTTTATCCAGATAGCTCCCCCATTTTTCCATTCAAGGTACAATGGAACCTTTGGGCCGGAGTTTTGCCTTATTCGAAGCATTGGTGTTGCTCCATCAATATTTTTCACACAGACGGAATGTGGTGAATTGGTCATCAGGAAATCATCAAAAAACCAGTCAAGGTCCTGACCGGAGGATTTTTCAAATGATGCTTGCAAATCGTTTGGATCGGGATGCCTGTAAGACCATGTTGAATAATAATCCTTGATACATCGTTCTGATAGGTCTTCCCCCAAGTAATCAAAAAGGAAATCGAATGCAAACGCTGTTTTGGTATAGGCAATAACCCCATAATTCAGGCGATTGAAATCCTCTGATCGGGTTGTTATGGGTTGGTCACTGTTGTCATATGATGCTACCAATATCGTGAGGTCATTTATGGAATCAATGCTTAAGGATCCAACTCCCAATGCCTTGGATAAGAGTCTGGTGAAACCGTTGGTGGTGATATTGTCGGGGCTTTTTCGTGATTCACTCATATATCGGTACTCGTAATATGAATTCATCCCTTCGTCCATCCAAGGATGTTCACGTTCATTGCTTGCCAACGCACCATAAAACCAATTATGACCAAGTTCATGAACAAGTACCCGCTCCAAATCGGATGCTGATGCTGGCGTGTTCAGAATGGTGATTCCTGGGTACTCCATGCCTCCAC
>JBEAXM010000011.1:0-11534 GCA_041159805.1 Bacteroidota bacterium | reverse complement strand
GCATAATAAACAACGGCCCAGTAATGCCCAACACCATTATTTCCATCCTTCTTCTATTTTAAGAGTGGTATTACTGATGGTTTCCAACAAGCCTCCTTTGAACGCATCATTATAGAGCTGCCAGAACATGATGCCACCCAACTGCCTGCGCCAGGCATATTCGGTTTTCAGTTTTATCGAACGCACATCATCGTAGGTTGCCAATAGTTTTCGTGCCTGGTTAATGGCATACGGAGCCTGTGCCTCTTCATCCCAAAACACCTCAAATCCATTGGAGGTGCTCAGTGAGTCTTTGGCGTATTTGGATGAAAAACCGTATTTGAATCTACACGGACGATACAATCCTGTTTCGCCTTGTTCCGTCATTTCGAAAAAGCGACCATAAAATGCCGCGCCAATCACGATCTTGTTCGGTTCAACCCCTTTCGCCAACATCCTGTTCACGGCATGGTCGGTGGATTCGGTTTGTTGTTTGGTGGAATAGAGCGGGGTATGATGTCCACTGATGGTGCTATAGCCATGCACCAGATCATAGCTCATCACATTCACAAAATCCACCATCGGCATGACCTGCTTCCAGTCAACAGACGAGTCAATGTATGCGGTGAACCCACCCGAGGCAAAACTGATCACGGCATCGGGCTTCAAGGTTTTTCGTAAAGCCCTCACCAACTCGGTGAAGTTGTCACGGTCTTGCAATTGGTACTTATGGCCTGGTGGCCCTGGTACAACCGGATACTCCCAATCAAGGTCGATTCCATCCGTGGCAAAATAGTCGCTAAGCTCCCTTGCCGATTGTGCAAACTCATCCCTGCCTTGTTGGGTGGAAAAGACATCCGAACACGTTTCACATCCGCCCCAGCCGCCCAATGATAGCATGACTTTCAATTTCGGGTTGCGCTTTTTCAAAGCAACCATCTGCTTGATGATGGAGCTGTCTTTTTCCGTGGCGATGTTCAAACGGTTCCCCTTGAGGTGTCCAAAACACCAGATCATGTGTGTAAGGTGCTCCACCTGGAAGCTGTCGGGAGGTATGGTGCGTCCTGCATAATAGCCAATAACATGGAATGGCCGTTGCTGCGATAGGACGCATGCATGACATGAAAAAACAAGTATGAATACGGCTGCTGAAAATTTGATTTTCATATGGTCCTAAAATTAAACGTTTAATTTGATTTCAACGCTTGTCAACACGGCTTTTATCAACATACCTTCGCAGCTTAATTCTTATCCATGCAACGCTTTTCATTCGTCGTATGCCTGATGCTTTTGATTGCTCTTCCCGTTGTCGGACAAACCTTCTTAAGCCATGCATTTTTATCGGGCAGCTGCACAAACATATTTTCCAACCCCGCCTTGATGATTGAGGACTCTTCCAATGCACCTAAGTTCGAGATGGCTGTCAATTACAAGTCCAAATTGCAGATGAAGGAATTATCGGTTTCGGATGTTTCGATGGGTGTCATGGCATCCAAAAACGACAAGTTGGCAATTGGTATGGTTTACGAGGGATATGAACAATTCAACACTGCCCGAACCCTGATTGGTTATGCAAAACGGCTCAGTGGAAACGTGGTTCTTGGAATGCAAATGGAATGGCGGCGCATTCAACAAGGTGATATTTACGGCAGCGCAAATGCATTCATGGGCGGCTTAGGCGTACAGGTTAATCTGACAGATCAGCTATCTGCCTCCATGGCTTTATTCAATCCCAATCGTTCATCTTTAGGTAAGAGTAGGACGCCAATGTCTGGCAGTTTCATGTTACATTGGAGAGTGAGCAAACAATGCGAATGGTTAGCAAGTATGCAGCAAAACGGAACCCTAGGCATTCATTATGCTACACAGTTACTATACCAACCCTCCAACAGGTTTTATATCACGTTCGGCGCCTCCTCCGGTTTGGAACCAATTCAATTCTCCTTTGTATTCCGTTTTGATCGTATGGAGCTTGTTGCCCGTTCTTCATATCATGAGCTGCTGGGCTTTTCGCCGGGTGTCGGAATCCGTTTTGTGAAATGATTTCAATGATGCGTTTTTGTTTTTTGATATTTTTTCTAAAAATCCTTTTCAATCAATCTTTTGCACAGGTTGTTGATACTGAAGAGTACATGACTGAATCACGCATCATTGTGGAAGCAAACAGTGAGGTGTTTGTTTCTGACCAGAGCCTTCAGGAACTGGTTGAACGGCCAATCAACATCAACAACGCAACCTTGGAGGAACTTTTGGCGACAGGTATCCTTTCTCCGAGGCATGCCGCCGCATTGGTGGAACATCGGATACGCTTTGGCTCATTTTTAGACATCAGGGAGTTGCAGGTCATTAATGGTTTTGATACGGATTTGATTCGATGGTTACAGCCGTTTATCACACTGGGTTATGGCAAGCAGTTGCCTCAAGGGGGATGGCGTCGCATCGTGAAGGAGGGGCATCAGCAATTGTTGGTCCGTACACAGTTCATACCCGAGGAGAAATCGGGCTACAGCACGCGTTATGGAAGGCCTGCATACGAAGGCAGTCCATTGGGTTGTTATCTACGCTACCGATTCGAGTCGATGGGTCGCATGCAATGGGGCATCACCGCCGAGAAGGATCCTGGTGAGCCGTTTTTCAAGGGGAGTCGAATGGATGGATTCGATTTTTATTCATTTCATTTTTTTGTGAAGAATGTAGGTCGTGTTCGCTCGCTGGCACTAGGTGATTACTCCCTTTCCTATGGTCAAGGTTTGGTGTTTTCCAATGGTGGTCGAGGGTTGCCCGCTGATCCATGTCTGATCCTTACCTATGGTAACGGGATCCGGCCATATGCATCGGTAGGCGAATCGGGCTTTTTTCGAGGTGGCGCGATTTCATTTGCCTTGGGTTCTAACTGGAACATGGATCTTTTTGGTTCCATCATTAAACGGGATGCCAACACCTATGGTGATGGCGACACGATGGTTGTGTTTTCATCTTTTCAAACATCCGGATTGCATCGTACCTGGTATGAGCAACTGGATCGTAAAAACATTAATGAGTCGATGATGGGCATTGCCATGGGCTACAACAATCGCTTTTTGAAGTTTGGAATCGTTGGTTACGGGAACAGCTATGGTGGTGATTATCAAAAGACCTTTGCAACATACAACCGTTTCGATTTCCGAGGCCGATCACATGCCATGGGCAGCGTTTATTTGAATTGGTTGTATGGCAATCTGAATGTGTTTGGCGAATGTGGCTACGATCATCGTGGCAAGTCCGGAGTTGTGTTGGGTGGAGTGCTGATGGTGGCACCTGAATTGGCCATTGCCTTTTCAAGTCGACGCTACGCAACCGGTTTTTACAATCCGTATGGCTCGGCCCTTGGTATCGCCTCCCGCAACAATGCAGAACAAGGCTGGTTAGCGGGCATCACCCTGCGTCCGAACCGCAAATGGTCACTCATGGCAAGTGTTGATCGCTGTCGCTTCAACTGGCTTCGCTATGATGTGTCAGCCCCGTCATCCGCCATGCGTTTCAATACCACTATCACCTATAAGCCAACAAAGAAGCAAGAGCTTTCCATTCGATTTCGTAAATCTGTTGGTTATACCGATGAGCTAACCGATGATGAGGATTGGGTCGCTCCCTCACTAAAATCCGAGGTCGGAATTCGATTCCAACTTGCTGCCACCATTTCAAACACCATCACGCTTCGCACACGGTTCGAGCGCAAATCGTTGATGCTCCTTCAGAAGCAGGATGACGGATATGTTTTTTATCAGGACTTGTTGATACATCCTTTTGGTTCTCGTTTTGCTGCAAATTTTCGATATGCCTGGTTCGATACCGATGGATACGATTCAAGGATTTATGCCTATGAGAACGATGTCTTGTATGGGTACTCCATTCCATCATATTATTATCGGGGAACAAGAGTGTACGGAAACATCCAATACAAATTGTCGGATCAGACTACCGTCTGGCTCAAGTATTCGGTCAGCTGGTTTGCCAATCGTGAAACCATTGGCAGCGGTTATGAGGAAATCACTGGTGGACGGAAGTCGGAATTGAAAATTCAGTTCCGGTTCGAGTTCTGAATGTGTAATGCGCATTTGGCTGCTACTTTCTCTCCGTCCATCGCTGCCGACATGATTCCGCCGGCGAATCCTGCACCTTCCCCGCAAGGGAACAAACCTGCCACCAATGGGTGCATCAGCGATTCACCATCTCGAGGGATGCGAATCGGCGATGATGTCCTTGATTCGGTTGCAACCAACACGGCTTCATTGGTAAGATACCCTTTCATTTTCTTTCCCGCCTGCTTCAATCCATCACGGATCGACAGCAATAACGGTTTAGGCAACACTTCATCCAATGATGTTGCTTTGATTCCGGGCGTGTAGGAGCATTCGGGCAGGTTAACAGATGATTTGTAATCCAAAAAGTCCATTAAGCGCTGTGCAGGTGCGGTCAAGTCGCCGCCACCTGACTCAAAGGCCTTTCGTTCCACCGATTGTTGGAAGCGCAATCCGCGGAGCGCACCTTCCTTTTCGAATGGCTTGAAATCGATGTCGTTTACCTCCACCACCAACCCTGAATTAGCGAACGGGTTATTGCGTTTGCTAGGCGACCATCCATTCACTACCAACTCACCCGGCGCCGTTGCCGCAGCTGCAATGATGCCTCCAGGACACATACAGAACGAGTACACTCCTCTTCCTGCGGCCTGTTCCACCAATGCGTAGGAGGCAGGAGGCAGGTACGGACCTCTGCTGTCGCAGTGGTAACGGATGGAGTCAATCACATGCTGGGGATGCTCGATGCGTACCCCCATTGCAAACGGCTTCGATTCGACAGTGATCTGTTGCCGATGGAGCATTTCGAAAATGTCTCTAGATGAGTGTCCGGTTGCCAGGATGAGTGCTTTGGCTGAAATGGTAAATGAAGCAACGCTATTGGTGGATTCAACTTGAACACCGGTGATGCCGGATGACGTTCTGATGATGTCGGTTAGCCGTGTATTGAACAAAATCTCGCCACCGCAAGACCTGATTGCATCACTCATGGCAGAAATAATCCCTGGCAACTTGTTCGTGCCGATATGTGGATGCGCATCAATAGCAATGTCTTTTGTGGCACCGTATTGAATGAATATGTCAAGTATCCGTTGTATATCGCCACGTTTCCCTGAGCGTGTATAAAGCTTTCCATCGGAATAAGTGCCGGCGCCGCCTTCGCCAAAGCAATAGTTGGAATCAGGATTTACCATCCGTTCGCGGTTGAGCAGCGCCAAATCCCTTCTGCGGTCGCGCACCGGCTTGCCACGTTCAATGATGATGGGTTTCAATCCACATTCAATCAGCTTCAAGGCGGCAAACATGCCCGCAGGGCCGCATCCTGCGATGATTACCGGTTCTTGGCTTGAAATATCTTGAAGCAGTAGCGGTTGATGGATCGTAGTAACAGGTTCATCGATTGTCATGACCTCAACCTGTATCCGGATCAATACCTTCCGGCCACGGGCATCAATGGATCTTTTTTTCAGTATTACAGCTCGAACCTCACTTGCGTGGATGCCGCTGGCGGCAATGGCCTTCTGTTTCCAAACCGCCTCGAGCGATGAATCCTCCGGTGTGATGGCCAGTTCAACGGATACCGACATGACAGGAGTTATTCGAAAGTGAAGGAAAGCATGAATGCGCGCGTCCGCAATGCATCCAGTGAAGATGAATATACAGCAGGGTCATCGACCAACAGGTTGCCCAAGCCATGGAACATTTTCAATTCGGTACCCAACTTGAAACGCTCCATGTAAAAGTCAATACCAACACCCACCTGGTAACCGTAATCGTTCCGCTTCAGCTTAACAAAGTCGCGATCCTGGTTCTGCACCTTGGCCTGCGACACCATGTCGATGTTGAATTTAGCACCACCCAGTACATACATGCGGTAATTGTTCACACGCCTGGATTTTAATTTGAGGTCTAATGGGAACTCCAGAAAGGTGGATTCGATTTCCTTGGTCACCACCACCGGTGTTGATCCGTCGTAAAAGGTGTAATCCAAGTTGCGTTGTGAGAACGCCAGGTCGGGAGCGAAACGGATACTGAAGTATTCGTTCAAACCCACATTGGCGATGATTCCGATATTGAACCCGGATTGCTTGGCCGACTCCGCAGTGAATAAAGTGTCAATCGTGTTGAATCCGCCAACCCTTTTGATCTTGAAGTCCGTAACATTAATCCCCAACAGGAATCCGAAATGTATCCGTTGGCGGTCGTAGGATGGTAGGTTTTTCACCCGGTCGCGTTGGGCGGATGCATCCTGTACACCAAAAGACATGATCAATAGGAGCGAAGCGAAAATCGCCAACGCAACATTGCGGAATATGTTTCGGTTGCCACTCATGATTTAATCCCGGTGTAAATGGTGGCGATGCCGAAGGTGAGCCGCTCCTCCGTGCAAATGGTGAATCCGGCCTTTTCAAAACGCTGTACGAATGCTTTTCCTTCAGGGAAATGCTTAACCGATTCGGGTAGGTAGCTGTAAGCGGACTTATCACCCGAGATCACCCTTCCCAGAAATGGAAGCAGGTGATTGAAGTAAAAACCGTATAGCTGTTTGATGGGAAATCCATGCGGCTTCGAGAATTCCAATACGATAGCCATGCCACCCGGTTTAAGTACACGGTGCATCTCCGACAAACCCTTATCGAGGTTCTCGAAATTCCGCACACCAAAGGCAACGGTTATTGCATCGAAAGAGGAGTCTGTAAATGGCAGGTTTTCCGAATCACCATATCGCAGCTCGACTTTGTAGTCCAACCCCTGTTTGGTTACTTTCTTCCTTCCGATTTCAAGCATCCCGTTCGAAATATCCACTCCGGTAACTTTGGTGCATCCCGCCCGGTGTGCGGTGATGGCGAAATCTCCGGTACCAGTGGCGATATCAAGTAAGTGGTCGCACGGCCTTCCTTTCAGTTTGCCAATGGCTTTTTTGCGCCATCCGCGGTCGATGCCCATGGACAATGTATGATTCAGGAAGTCGTAGCGGTCTGAAATGTTATCGAACATCTCCGCCACCTCTTGCTTTTTGGTTTTGCCTGCTACTCCGTATGGTTTGACTTCTGACACTGGATGCTTATAACGTTCTGTTCAAGGTAATTGTTATCCCACCATGAAGTGGGCGTTCGGATATTTGTAATGCGATGATACAACCTTTTGGCTGAGTGCCAGTGCCAAGGTCAGCGTGCCAATTCTTCCAACGAACATCGAAAGCATCAGGATGATCTTGGATGGGTCCGATAGTCCCGGTGTAATGCCCGTTGAAAGGCCTACAGTTGCGAAGCCAGAGGTGGCTTCAAACAGTAACTTGAGGAATTCAATCGTTGGATCGAAAAGGGTCATGCAAAAGGTGCACAGGAATACGAATGAGGCCGAGAAAATGAATATGGAGAAGGCCTTGTTGAGCAACTCCCATGCGATGTTGTAACGGGCTAGCTCCAGGTTTCGCTTACCACGGATGGTAGACCATGCGGAGAGCAATATGATGGTGAACGTGGATGTTTTGATACCACCTGCGGTGGATCCCGACGAACCTCCGATGAACATCAAAAACACCATCAGCAATAAGGTGGGTGTGGCCAGTTCGGCCATGTTGATTGTGTTGAATCCCGCAGTTCGGGGAGTCACGGATTGGAACAGCGAGGTGATGATTGTCCCGAAGGTGCTCATCCCCTCCATGGTGTTGTTTCGCTCGGTGAAATAGAAGACCACTGCACCGAATAGGATCAGGATGATGGAGCTGTTGAGGGCGACCATGGTGCTGATGCGAAGCTTTTTCCAAGGCAGACGTAAACGTTCCCGCATGTTGGCCACACCGAAAATGTCGATGATGGCACCGAAACCCAAACTGCCCAGGAAAATCAAACCCATGATGGGGATATGCAAAAGGAAGTTGTTGCGCAACGCACCATCATACAGGTTGTCGGTGAACAATGAGAATCCCGCATTGTTGAACGCGGAGATGGAGTGAAAGACGGAGTAAAACACTTTCTGCGAAAATGATTCGAACTGCACCTCAGGGCTCCATAGCATGAAGATGCTGATGGCTCCCAGTGCTTCGATGAGCAAGGTGACCGTGATGATGTTACGGAGTAGCGAGTTGGCATCGAACAAGGAGCTGGAGCTGAAGAAGTCCTGCATCAACGACTGATGCTTGATGCCGATGCCCTTGGTGTACATGGAGGCGAAGAAGGTGGCGAACGTGATGATGTTCAATCCGCCCAACTGGATCAGCACCATGATGACAAACTGCCCTTTGAAGGTGAAATATTGGCTTACATCCACCACCGACAAGCCCGTCACACAGGATGCGCTGGTGGAAGTGAAGAATGCCGACATCCAATCCGCTCCCTTATGGTCGGTGGTCATCTCCGGGAGCATGAGTATGACCGCACCCACCGTTATCAGCACGATGAACGAAAGGATGAACATGGTGCTTGCCTCTAGTTTAATGAGGTCAAACAGTGTGCTCACCTTAGCGATGTCGATCACAATGAAGAAAAGCAGTAACGCTTGCAGCGCCATGTGGTAGGCAAAGAGATAATCTCCCAATCCGAAAAGATTCAATATCCCCTTGATGAATGGTGCGCCAAACAAGGCGGTCGAGAGTATCTCGAACAGTAACAACATCACCAAGCTCAATTCTAACCAGGTGGTACGAATGAATTTTCCTGGTTCAAATGTATACAGGAAGCGGACGAAATAATTGAGGATATAAAACCCGAACAGGAACTTCATGAAAAAGATCTCGATGGACCTTATCTCGTCATTCTGTGGGAAGCCCAGCACATAAATCAACAACCCCAATGCCATAGCAGCCACCAAGGCGCTTTGAATCCGGAACAGTAGCAGCACCGTTTCCTTGCTACTGAATAACCTGAGGTTGATTTTTTCGCGTATGGAATTGATCGACATGGTTGGGTTGTCGCTGGTGGTTATAGGTCTAATTTTGCTGCCTCGGCCGCGAAGCGCATCTTGTTAATAGGTACCACGCCCAGCTCTTCGCAAACCAATCCGCCGGCCAGGTTCGACAACGTAGCGATCTGCTTGGGCGACATGCCTGCAGCCAGACATAAGGATGCCACACTGATCACCGTATCGCCTGCACCTGATACGTCCGATATGTTCCGCACATGCGCCGGAATGATCATGCCTTCGGTACCGTCGGTGATGAACACCCCCGCATCCGACAAGGTAACCATCATCATATTGATGGATCTTTCACTCATCAATGAATGTGAAGCTGCAATCAAGGATTCCAGGTTGCGTTGTTGACTACTATTGCCTGTGCCCAATGCCCACTCGCCGAAGTTGGGCTTGAACAACGTAACATGTTCGTACGAGTTGAAATGTTTCACTTTTGGGTCCACCGTTACCGGGATGCCTTGTTGCATGGCGGCAGCGGTGACCGCTTTTATGAGTTTTGTGCTGATGACACCTTTGTCGTAATCTTCGAAGATGATCACATTCGGTTTTTCGTTCGCAATCGTTTCCAAGCAATGCCCTATGAAGTATTGCTCGTCAACATCATTCAACGGCTCCACGCGCTCCTCATCTATGCGCAACAATTGATGCTTGTTGCCGATCACCCGTGTCTTGACCGTGGACTGACGGTTCTTCGATTTGATCATGCCGGATGTGCCGATTTCGAATTTTTCCAACAAGGATAAGAATGTGCTGCCTGCTGCGTCATCTCCGGTAACGGAACAGAGCACAGCCTGAGCACCCAAGGCACGGATGTTGATGGCCACGTTGGCTGCTCCACCCGGACGTTGCTCCCTTCCGGTGATGTGTACCACAGGAACGGGTGCTTCGGGGGAGATCCGGTCCACCTTGCCAAACACGTACTCATCGGTCATCACATCGCCGATGACCAGTGCTTTCATCTTACTGAAACTGGAGAGCAGCTGTTCGATTGTTGTTTGGTTGGACAATTGATTGAAAGTGTTGGTTATCTCAATTTGCCAAGACTCCTTGTGATACGGTCCATGGCTTTGGTCAGTAATTCGTCGGATGTGGCATAGGATATGCGAATGCAATGGTCGTCGCCGAATGCCTCTCCGGTTACCACCGCCACTTGCGCGTCACGAAGCAAGTACATGCTAAGGTCGTTCGGATTGTTGATGACCGTTGCACCATCGGTTTTTCCGAAGAATCCAGAAACATCCGGAAACACATAGAAAGCACCCATCGGTACATTCACCTTCAGGCCTGGAATCTTGCGCAGCGCATCCACCACCAGATCCCTGCGGCGGCGGTAAGTGTTACACATCTCGGCGAAAAAGGCACCACCTGATTTCAATGCCGCCAGTGCTGCACGTTGCGATATGGAACTGGTTCCGGATGTGAATTGGCCTTGCATCTTGTCGCATGCCTTGGCAATCCATGTAGGAGCGCCGATATATCCGATACGCCAACCTGTCATTGCATATCCCTTGGAAACCCCATTGATGATGATTACGCGGTCCCGAATGAAATCGAAAGACGCAATGCTTTCATGCTTACCTCCGAAGTTGATGTGTTCATATATTTCATCAGATACGATGTGTAAGTCATCATATTTCTGAACCACCTTGGCAATACCCTCCAATTCGCTTTTCGAATACACTGTGCCCGATGGATTGCAAGGAGAGGAGAAGATGAGCATCCTTGTTTTAGGGGTGATTGCGGCTTCGAGCTGTTCGGGGGATACTTTGTAATCCGATTCGACGGTGGTCGGAATGTATACCGGTATGCCGCCTGCAAGCTTGATGATCTGCGAGTAGCTGACCCAGAAAGGCGCCGGCACCACAACCTCGTCGCCGGGGTTGATTAAACACAGTACAACATTGGCGATCGATTGCTTGGCTCCCGTAGACACCACGATCTGGTCGGGTGTGTAGTCAAGGCCGTTTTCATTTTTGAATTTGTCGCATATGGCCTGCCTCAAATCCAAAAACCCGGCAATGGGTGAGTATTTGGTATACCCCTCATCAATTGCCTTTTTAGCGCCCTCACGAATCACCTCCGGGGTGATGAAGTCGGGCTCCCCCAAGCTCAAGCTGATGATATCCAACCCTTGGGCTTGCAATTCACGGCTCAGTTGAGCCATGGCAATGGTTTGTGATTCAGTTAATTGCTCTATTCTGTCGGCTAGTCTCGGCATGCGTTCTTCAGAAGTAAGGCACAAAACTAATGGAATATGAAATACGAGCCACTTTTATGATGATAAATATTTGATATTCAGCTTTTAGCCAATTGGCTGTCATTTCCGATATTTGCATCAAAGCCAAACGAAGTATGGATATTTCCAATGATGTAACGAACCTGTTGTTTGCAGTGGTGCCCGGATTACTGGTTTTTTTCACTGCCTATTTCATGATCAAGCGTTTTCTCGACAACGAGCAGCGAATCAAGTTCGCAGAGATGCGGGCCGCCTTGAGGAAAGACGTGCTCCCATTAAGGTTCCAGGCCTATGAGCGAATCCTTCTCTTCCTGGAACGCATTTCTCCCAATAATATGTTGAGT
>JBEAXM010000273.1:0-7683 GCA_041159805.1 Bacteroidota bacterium | reverse complement strand
GGTATCAGCAGTAGGATTAATTGTTTGATGAAAAAGCCGATAACTAAGAGTAGCGCTGCGGCAATCGCATTTAAAACGCCTCCCTTCTCTCTGTTCCAAATCAAATACGTTGTTGCGAACATGACGAGTGCGAGAATCACATCCGGAAACAAAACCGTAGCGAATGTCAGTTGTGTGATGTTACATGCCAGCAATAGCCCTCCCAGTAGCGCAATTGTTGGTTGTGACCGTAGGAAATAGATCAGCAAAACAATGGAAAGGATACTGGCTAGCAGGGGGTAGATTGCGATGGTAGCCGGTGATTTTCCAAACAAGCTGATTGCTACATAGGTTGGGAGTATCATTCCCAATCGTTGGTTTTTCGGACTTTCATCAAATTGGTATGTGCCATCGGCAACCCGCTCTGCTTGATTCAAATAACACAAGTCGTCGGTACCTGGCCAAGGAGAACCCAATGCAAGCCATAGTAGAACATGCAAACCTGTCAAGGCAAAAATCCCTTTCCGAATACTTGGAATCATTTTATTGATTATTGACCACCAAGGTAATGTTTTTCAGTTGTAGAGACATATGCAGGGATTATGATAAATTTGTAAGGCAAAAGTTAGTGATGGCGCAATTACACGGAAATTATTCCAACCAAACTCTTTTTTTATTGCCTGTTTTGTCGGCTGTTTTGTGGACCATTGCCTGGCCTGCCAACGGCTTTGCGCCTTTGTTGCTGCTTTCCTGGTTACCGATTCTTTTTTTTGAAGAGGTCTGTGCTACAGATGGCACTCGGAGAAGCAGGAAGTTTTTGTTTTTCGGTGCGTATTTCGGATTCATTGTCTTCAATTTGCTGACCACCTGGTGGGTGAAGCATGCCAGTTTTTTTGGAGCTGTTGCAGCTGTTTTTTGCAATTCATTATTCATGGCATTGGTGTTTCTGCTATTTCATGAGATGAAAAGGCGAAAGGGTTCAACCATTGGTTATCTGTCTTTGGTCACATTTTGGATTGCTTTCGAACACCTTCACATGGATTGGGATTTATCCTGGCCATGGCTCACCATGGGAAATGGTTTGGCTGGCATGCCGATATTGGCCCAATGGTATGAGTTTACCGGAGTGCTTGGGGGATCATTTTGGATCTTGACAACAAACATTCTCCTGCTACACGTAATGTATTCGCTGATCGCATTTTCTCAACGTTACTTGCTTCGGAGGCGGCTCATTTTTGCTGTCATATCCATGGTCATTCCAGTGGCCATCTCCGTTTTTATTTATTACAGCTACTCGGAAAAATCCGATCCCATAGATGTAGTCGTTGTTCAACCTAATGTCGATCCCTACAATGAGAAGTTTTCCGGGTTATCGGAGCGACAGCAGCTGCAGCGTATCCTGAATCTTTCGGATTCTGTCATTACGTTGGATACCTCTGCTCGGGTGGATTTCTTGGTCGCCCCGGAAACAGCATTGCCATCAGGGATGTGGGAGGAGGACTTGCAAATGCATCCACAAACGGGAATTATCAGGGATTACATTACAAACAGAAAGTTGGGTGCTGTGGTAATCGGGGCTGCCACCAACAGGCTTTACCCCGACAGTAATCAACGGTCGTTTACGGCAAGGAAGTTTTCTGACGCTGAATTGTATTATGATTCCTACAATACCGCACTGATGTATGGCTGCGATACCAACATACAGATCCATCATAAGTCGAAGTTGGTTCCTGGCGTGGAGAAAATGCCGTTTCCAGCCATATTCAAGCACATCGAAGATTTTGCTATCGATCTAGGTGGTATCACCGGCAGTTTGGGTGTTCAGGAATACCCTTCGGTGTTCCACGATACATGTATCGACCGGAAAGTGGCGCCTGTTATCTGCTATGAATCCATATATGGCGATTATCTGTCGCAGTATGTGCGCTCAGGCGCTGGGCTCATATTCATCATTACTAATGACGGTTGGTGGGATGATACTCCTGGTCACAGGCAGCACCAGGCATATGCGCGTTTGCGCGCCATAGAGTTCAGGAGAAGTATTGCCCGGTCTGCCAACACGGGTATTTCATGTTTTATCGATCAGCGAGGGGATGTACAGCAGCCGACTGGTTGGTGGGTACCCAAGGCGATTCGTGCAAAAATCAATTACAATCGTGATCTTACATTTTATGCCAAGCATGGAGATTACTTAGGAATCATCTGTCTTGGTGTTTCAGCGCTGGTCATGCTGATGGCATTCGTGCCTTTTTCCAAAAAAAGGAAAACGGAACTACACGAGACTACTTGAATAATCCGTATCGAAGGATGCAGTAGATGGCACGGAAGCCGTCTTTCCATCCGATTTTCTTGCCTTCTTCGTAAGTTCGGCCATAGTAGGATATCCCAACTTCGTAAATTCTGATGCCCTTGATGCGGGATATTTTGGCCGTTACCTCTGGCTCGAATCCGAATCGACGTTCCTTTAGGTTAAGGCCTTGAATCATGTCGCGTCGGAAAACCTTGTAGCAGGTTTCCATATCGGTCAGATTAAGGTTCGTCATCATGTTCGACAAAAAGGTCAGGAACTTGTTGCCAATGGTATGCCAGAAAAACAGGATACGGTGAGGGCGTCCTCCTGCAAAACGTGATCCATAAACCACATCCGCATAACCATCGATGATGGGCTTAAGTAAAATATTGTACTCGTTTGGGTCGTATTCGAGATCGGCATCTTGTATGATTACAAGATCACCGGTAGCATGCCTTATGCCTGTGTGGAGAGCTGCCCCCTTACCCATGTTTACCTCATGATTCAGAAGCTGAAAGGAATCACTTGGATGTGATGCTACATAAGCTTCCAGGGCCTCTTTAGTCCTGTCTTTGGAGCAGTCGTTCACCAAAATGATTTCCTTTTCAATGCCATCTGTAAGCTTCACATTCAACACCTTATCCAATATGAGATGTATGGTGGATTCCTCATTATAGCAAGGAACAACAATGGATAATTTGTTAATTTTACTCATCGATTGCAACGGGCGGGTGTCTTGAACACGCTCACAAATTTAGCAAATAGTTTTATGGGTCTGACCACAAACTCCATCCGAATCAAATGGCTGCTTGTCACATCGATTTTGGTAACAGGAGTGTGTTCGGTGATCTGCTTCAAGTTTTTTTGGGATAGGCCCGAATCGGCAATACCTCCCCCTTATATTTCCAGTTCATACAAGTTTATCCCGGTCTCCGAAAAATGTCTCGGTGTATTTTATGATTTCGAATCGGAATCAGGACCGAATACAAAAAAGGTCAAACGGGATGGACAAGACTCTGTAACCAGTGTCTTTGCATTTTCTGATGCTGTAGAATTTGGTCCAACCTACTCATCTAAAATCAAATCCATCTGCGAGTTTTCAAAGCTTAGCAAGCTGGTTGTAACATGCGATGCGCTGGCATCACGCAGTGACCTACCTGCCCCAGTAGTGGTTTCTATTGAATTGAATGGAAAGTCGCTCTATTGGAAATCCATGAATCTTCCGTTCGCTGATGCAAAATGGGGCCCATTGAAACTGGAATTCAATTTACCAGCCGAATCGGTTGATCCCGAAGCCGAACTCAAGGTGTATATTTGGAATAATTCAAAACATACATTTCTCATCGATAATTTCGGTGTCGGTTTTTTTTCTGGCGGTGGAGAAACGCAGACCTATGGCTACTATCCTGAAAGGTTCGTGCAATTGGATTTTGAATCATCTCCCAATATGGAGATAGACCAAAGAACAAAAAATGATTCGCTCCTTCATGAGGATGGTTCGTTTAAGTTGGGATTCTTCCAGTCTTTCAGCCCTGTAATCTCACGGCGTGTTGGAGCTGTATCGGATGGGCCGCTTCATTACATCATGGCAAGGGCTGAGATGAATCCTGCTTTGGACAACCCTTCGGTATGCTTTGCCGTATCGCTCTCTGATTCCATAGGTAATGAATATTTTTTCGATACCCGAGCAAACAATCGTGAATATGCTCCAGGGGAGTGGAGTGCTTTGAAAGCAAAGATTGATTTACCTCATGAAACGATCAAGTCCAATGACATTATATCCGTCTATGTTTGGAACCGTGGATTTCAAAGTGTCCTCTTGGATGACTTCGTGGTGCAGTTCGGCGAATCAAACAAACGGGTTGGTCGTAAGCCGGCATTGGATATGCAGGGTTATGGCGACAAGGGATATGACTTTAAAACCAATGAGCCACCCTTCAGGAAGAGGATTTTGGAGGGTTTTTCTGTTTCCAAAATATCCAATTTGCCTATGGCATGGACCAATGAGTTTGACAAGAAGCCAATTAATGCCTTCGACAAAATATATGCAGGAAAATTCGGTGCTGGACAATCTAAATCAAGTCAGATTTTTCTATTTCGTAATCAACACATGTTTTTGTTTGGTTTTTGCCCTGGCGACTCATCCCTCAGGTGTTTTGCATCCACTCCAATATCGATCATAAAGGGTTTTGATGCCGAACGCGCAACATTTTTCACTGCTGACATAAATGCTGATGGCTTCGATGAAGTGATTGCACATCAAATGGGAGGAGATAAGATTTACATTTTACAATCCGACCGAACTGCCGCGTTTCCTGGTTGTGGCATGAGTGCAAAATCAACCACTCCTGAGCTCATCATCGTGTCAGAAATCCCGTTGGTGAATGTCATCAAAAGTCAATCGTTCAAGTTGATTGCATTTGGTGATTTTGTGGGTGATGGAAATCCTGAGCTTTTGTTTGCTGACAACCAAACCGGTAAATTCAATTTGTATAGTACCATCGGTCAGCTGCTTTCCAAAGGACAAAGTGGATCATTAAAGTCAGATAAACCTGATGAATTAATAATTCAGGCTATAAATTTTAAATCCCCCAATCAAAAGGATTATCTAGCGGTTCGTAAAAATGAAATTTCCGAATTTGAATATTGTTATTTTGACAAAATCGGTTCTGAGATTAAGAATCAGAAAATAAAAGGATCAGACCTCGTTTTCTTCACGGGATGCGATGATGTAATGGTGAGCAATACCGGTAACGCCACTAACCTGTATTTTCATAGGACTGTTCCACGCTTTGGTTTTTTCGAGGTTTCATATGCTTCGGAAACCGGATTTGAAGTCCTTTATGAATTTGATTTCAATCGTTTCAAAGCATCTCTGAATCCTAAGTATTACGAGAAAAGAAAATTGCTTTATGGTGATTTCACGGGTGGAGGTAAACTGGAGTTGTTGCTGATTTCTTCCAATTGTAGTGATGGGAACTTTGACGGATATAATTGTCAGATTCCGGTTGTAACAGGTGATTTTCGACCATTATTTCAAATATTCAAAATCAACTAAGCTGCCTTAGATGAAGAAGCCGATATCGTCATCAGTCATTTGGTTTTCCATTTTGGTGGTCATGTTTGGATGTGATTCGGTTCAACTATCCAACAATGCTCCAAATCGACTTTTTGAGATCAGGGATTTCAATGCATTGGATAACATTTCTTCTGAAAAGACTGGAGATACCATCCAACTTTCATTGGATTATATTGGCGCTTTCGATAATGGTTTCATAATCCCCTCCGTTCGTCAAGCCGATGGAGGGAAGTTCCGTTTCGTTTTCCATATAAGGAACAATACGGGAAAGGAAGCACGTTTCAGATACAAGGTGCATTATCAGAATGAGTCTTATAAGTTCAATGAATTTGAAAGCGATGGCGGATTCAACAAGTTGGCGCATGAGAACTTTTATGGTAGTTGGGATGATACAACAAGTGGTTTCAAACTTTCCGCTCCCATTCCTGCTGATGGTGAGTTTCATGCTATTAGTGATTCTTTCAGGATTGTAGGTAATCCCCGATTCGAACGTAAATGTTTTGAAAATGGAGTCAATCAGCGTTGGAAACGTAATCCCAGGGTTGGTGTTTACGCTTTCAACATTATTGTAGCCACCGAAGAGGTTTTCAAGGGATTGCCCGAGCCTGCCATAAATTTCAACAAATTCGATAGCGCGGGATTTGTCAATCCCACTTTCTTCTATACCTCCTTAATGAAAAAGCAGGACGGTTTGGCCTTCATTCCGTCGAACCGATTACTAAAGGTGGTGGCAAGACCTGATCCCGGTAGCGGAATCTATTCGAACCCTTTTCATTTCCCCGGTTTGGACATCACTGGTAAGGGAAATGCCTACTGTGGTGTATCGGATTCCATTTATCTGAATGCGGCCTTTGAACAATTCATCAACAATGTCGATAAGTCCATGCGCTTTGAAAACATACCTGTGGTACGGGATGTGATGGGGGAGGATTACACGCAAATGGATTACAACTACGATAAGGCATTTTATAGGAGAGATGAAACGGTTTCCGTTCTTCCCGGCGTTGCAAAATATCCATGTGAAACGGTAAGTTCCGATCCTGTTACCAGAAGTATAACGATGCGGAATCCCGGCACCAAGGAGGGCGTATGGAGGAAAGAGAGCGTAGGTATCAGGACCAGGCATGGCTTTACATATGGGAAATATCGATTGAAATGCAAACTGACGGAGTTGCTCAATAAGAACAATGTGTGGAACGGACTAACCAATGCCATATGGCTCCTGGCTCAACCTCCAGGAGGTGAATGGAACCATCGACGATCTTGTGATAAAACAGGCTATATGGAAACTTATTGGGGCGGCGACAATGACAACAGGGTTCCATTGATTTCTTACAGTGAGATTGATTTTGAAATCCTCAAGGCAACCCCCTATTGTCCTACCTACAATTATCCGCCTCTGGTTAAAAACCCGATCGGTGACGCACGTAATTCCGACAAATGGAACGTTGGCACTTCTGCTGATTTGGAAAAGTTTGCTGATCAAATAACTGTTGCATGCACCAATTGGGATATGGCATGTCCACAACCATCCAAATTCGATGTTGGATGCCAGGAAGTGACCTATGATGGTAAAACGTTTTTTTCACACCGCTGGACCGAAAAATACCGGGCGCTGAGCCAAAAAACATATCAATCGGATGATGAGTTGTTTGGATCTGATTATTACTATTTTGAAATCGATTGGCGGCCAACCGAGATCATTTGGCGGATTGGCCCCTCTCCGGATAAAATGAGGGTAGTGGGTTATATGAATGATCAATCAACTTCGATACCGAATAATCAGATGACGTTGATTGTAACACAGGAATACCACAACACCAAATGGTGGCCTGGATCCCCGTTCGACCAGGAAAACCTTCCCTTTCCATCAAAGGATCTGATTGGCAAAATATATGAATTGGTGATTGAATAGAAAACGATGGATTTCCATCACCACAGGTTATTATCCAACGACAATTAAATACTCCTCATTCATAAATCAATGATTGAAAACAATGTTTTCGGCTTAGAGACCAAGGGTAAATCCCGCATGTTTTTCCTGCTTGTTTTGATTTTTGTTTTTTACCTGGTTCAAGCATTGGCCTTCGAAGGTTCGTATGGAGGCGGCGACGGCGTTAGGCATTATTTGATCAGCAAGTGGAGTTGGGATCATCCAGGGCAGTTGTTGTACAGTTGGGGCAAGCCCTTTTTCACTTTAGTGACTTCGCCGTTTTCACAATTCGGCTTAATAGGCATAAAAATCTATAATGCATTGGCTGCGACTTTCACGGCTTGGTTTGCATATTTGATCGCATTGCGCTTAAGGATGACAAATCCCTGGCCCGTTCTTTTA
>JBEAXM010000241.1:0-2967 GCA_041159805.1 Bacteroidota bacterium | reverse complement strand
TTCGGATTGGTATCCAGATTATGGGAATACCTAGTCGTTAAAACCGGTAGCACGACTGATCGTACGTGGTCCAGTTTATCGAATCCAGAACTGGTGCAGTTGTCAAAACGGTTGACTGCCGATCGATATGAGGTGAATGGTAAAACTACATTCAAAGAAGAGTTTGTAACAGCCGGAGGGGTTGATTTGAAAGGCATTCATCCACTCACCATGGAAAGCAGAAGTTGTCCTGGTCTGTTTTTTGCGGGAGAGGTCATGGATGTGGATGGCATAACAGGCGGTTATAATTTTCAGCATGCCTGGTCCAGTGGGTGGATTGTTGCGAATTCCATAACTTAGGTCAACAACCAAGCAGTTTGCCATGACACCCTCTTCGCGTCGGAAATTCATACGATTATTTTCAGGAGGTCTCTCTGTTCTTCCGTTCTTAGAACTTAGTAATCCATTGTATGCCGGAGAGGCAAGAGAGCGCATGCTTCATGCCAATTCACTTGATGCATCTTCCATGGCCGATGATGAGGATTTTTGGGGATGGGTACGTGAATCGTATACGGTAAGTCCCAACATCATCAATTTAAACAACGGTGGAGTGGCTCCTCAACCCAAGGTGGTGCAAGACACACACATTCGTTATTACCAATACAGCAATGAGGCGCCTTCGTATTATATGTGGCAGATACTCGATCAAGGAAGGGAGCCGTTGCGTGAGCGACTCGCGTCGTTAGCAGGTTGTGATAAGGAGGAAATCGCGATTAATCGAAATTCTACCGAGGGATTGAATACGGTAATTTTTGGATTGAATTTAAAGGCAGGTGATGAGGTGGTATTGACCCGTCAGGACTATCCAAACATGATCAATGCATGGAAGCAAAGGGAGAAACGCGATGGGGTAAAGCTGGTCTGGCTTGATCTACCGCTTCCGATGGAAAGTGATGATGAAATTGCATCTCGTTACATCAATGCATGTACATCGCGCACCAAAGTAGTCATGGTTACTCACCTCATCAATTGGACAGGACAAATCATGCCAGTCAGAAAAATTGCAGATGCAGTTCACGCAAAAGGAATTCAGGTGATTGCCGATGGTGCACATACGTTTGCGCATCTCGACTTTAAAATTCCCGATCTGGGGTGCGATTATTTCGCATCATCGCTTCATAAATGGTTGAGTGCGCCATTTGGAAGTGGCTTGTTGTATATAAAAAAGGATCGCATCCGCGATGTGTGGGCCCTGTTATCCAACAACGAACCCGATGGTCCGGACATTCGAAAATTTGAGTCGCTTGGAACTCGCTCATTTGCCTCCGAGATGGCCATTGGTGCTGCCATTGATTTTCACGAGGTGATTGGTTCAGCCAGAAAAGAGATGCGTTTGAGAAAACTGAAGAATCATTGGGTTGATCAGGTCAAGGACCTTCCACGAATTGGATTCAATCAGCCTCGAACACCTCATATGTCATGCGCCATTGCCAATGTATCGATTGAAGGGAAAAAGCCAGAGGAGGTTGCAGGCGAACTTTTTACCCGATACAAGATCCATTCTGTGGCAATAAACTGGGAAGCCATCCATGGGGTAAGGATTACTCCTAACGTCTATACTTCCCTGAAAGAGCTCGATAAATTAGCCGGCGCATTGAGAAAAATGGCCGTTTAGTCCCGCTGAGCAACCTTTTCTGCCTCCAACGGCTCTTTTTCGGGCTGAAATCCCTAAAAAGTCCCCTATTTTATGGGTGTTGAGCCCATTTTCACCTAATTTTGCCCTCCCCAAATCAGGTTGACAAAACAGCCTGAAATTCAAACAAAAGGAGGACATCAACAAGTGGAAGAAAACAACACACTGAACAATCCAAGCGTGTCCGCTCACGATGATTTCGATTGGAGCGTAGACAAACGAAATGTATCCCGCTACAACAGCGAGGAGCAGCAAAAATTTGATGCCGTTTACGAAGGCACATTCAAGCAAATCACCGACGGTGAAATGGTCAATGGTACAGTAGTTGCCATGACTAAAACCGACGTGGTGATCAACATCGGTTTCAAGAGCGATGGTCTGGTTCCCTTGAACGAATTCAGGGATCTGCCCGGTTTGAAATCCGGCGATGAAGTGGAAGTGATGGTAGTAGAAAAAGAGGACAGGGAAGGTCACCTTCATTTGAGTCGCAAGCAAGCCCGCATTACCCGCGCCTGGGAACGCATTGTTGAAATGCATAAGACTGGTGAAGTGGTTACCGGGTATGTTACCAGCAAAACAAAAGGTGGACTCATCGTTGACGTGCTGGGAATGGAAACATTCCTTCCTGGTTCGCAGATTGATGTGAAGCCTGTTACCGATTACGATCAGTTCGTTGGAAAGACCATGGAATTTAAAGTGGTCAAGATCAATGAAGCAATCAAGAATGCCGTTGTATCACACAAGGCACTCATTGAAAGCGATATTGAAGCACAGCGTGCTGAGATCATGGGCAAACTGGAAAAAGGTCAGGTTCTTGAAGGAACGATCAAGAACATCACCGACTTCGGTGCATTCCTTGATCTGGGTGGAGTAGATGGACTGCTCTATATCACCGATATCAGCTGGGGTCGCATCAACCATCCTTCTGAAGTTCTTAAACTCGATCAGAAGCTCAATGTGGTGGTATTGGATTTTGATGATGAGAAGAAGCGCATCAGCCTTGGTCTGAAGCAGTTGACTCCTCATCCGTGGGATACCCTTGCAGTGGACATTGTTGAAGGCGCAACCGTTAAAGGTAAGGTCGTAAACATTGAAGACTATGGTGCATTCCTTGAGATCCAGCCTGGTGTTGAGGGATTGGTTCACGTGAGTGAAATCACATGGGCTAATACTCCTGTAAACGCGAAGGAATTCTTCAAGTTGGGTGACGAGTACGAAGCAAAGGTTGTAACTCTCGATAAGGATAGCCGTAAAATGAGTTTGTCTATCAAGCAACTCTCTTCTGATCCTTGGAG
>JBEAXM010000238.1:0-3348 GCA_041159805.1 Bacteroidota bacterium | reverse complement strand
ACCCGAGGTCCGACATCGAATGGTTGCCCAACAACAGCGCATGCGAGGTGATGGCAACTTGGTGATGGACGGACGCGACATCGGCACGACCGTATTCCCGGATGCGGACTTGAAAATATTCATGACTGCCGATCCGGAGGTAAGAGCGCTGCGCAGGCATAAGGAGCTCCTCTCCAAAGGACAGCAAATACCACTTGAGGAAGTTCGTTCAAACTTGACCATCCGAGACCATGAGGATCAAAACAGGTTGGAAAGCCCCTTGCGAAAGGCGGACGATGCTATTGTTTTGGACAACACCCATTTGGATTTCGAACAACAGTTAAATTTTGTGGTAAATGAATTGGAAAGACTCTCTAACTTGCGCTCCATTGAAACAAAGCCACAATAATTAAAACCCTTTTGCCATTTCATTGTTAGTCAAACGTAACCCCAATACCCAATGAACATCACCATCGACCATGAGTCCGGATTTTGTTTCGGTGTCGTTTTTGCCATTCAAATGGCTGAGGCCGAGCTAGATGAATCGGGTACCTTGTACTGCTTGGGTGATATTGTTCATAATAACATGGAGGTGGACCGGCTGACTAAAAAGGGTCTCAAGATCATAAACCATGACCAGTTCCGCGAGCTTCGCGATTGCAAGGTGTTGATTCGTGCACATGGAGAGCCGCCTGAGACTTACCAGACAGCCATTAAAAACAACATCGAACTAATAGATGCTTCTTGTCCTGTTGTTTTGAAACTTCAAAACCGTGTTCGCACCAGCTTTGAGGAGGTTAAGGAAAACAATGGTCAGGTGGTCATTTATGGTGAGCCAGGTCATGCAGAGGTGAATGGTTTGGTGGGACAGACCGAGGGCGAGGCCATTATTGTTACGGGAGAACACGATCTGGATAAAATCGATTACAACCGCCCTGTTTACCTTTTTTCGCAAACCACCAAAAGCACGGCAGGGTTCCAGAAGATCCAAGACGCCATTGAAAAAAGGGTCAAGGATTTTCGAGGAGTCAGGGAGGTAGGGGAGTTGATTGCCAACGATACCATCTGTAGGCAGGTGTCGAATCGTGAGCCCCAGCTTCAAAAGTTTGCAGCTCGCTTCGATGTGGTTGTTTTCGTCAGTGGAAAGAAAAGCTCCAATGGCAAGGCCCTTTATGAGGTCTGCAAAAAGGTGAACCCTAACACACATTTCATATCTGAAGTGGCTGAAATTCAAGACTCCTGGTTTGAAGGAGCCCAAGAGATTGGCATTTGTGGAGCCACCTCAACCCCCATGTGGTTGATGGAGGATGTGGCCAATTATTTGGGGTTGATGCATCAGGCGCCTGCCTCCTGATTTTTTGAACCTTATTCAGTTATTAATCAGCTGGATTTTATTGCATTTCTGAAAGATTTTTTCGTACATTTGCGCTCCTTTTCAAGAGAAAGGGGAGTATATGTCTAACCTTTAAAAAATCAGTTTAGTAACTAACCCGTCATGGATCAGAACACCGCAAAAATCCGCCGCGCTGAGCCCTCAGTCAACGATTTCGATTGGGACAACGTAGGCAAAAGCTCCGACTTGTATAAGTCAGAGGAACGCAACAGGTTCGAGGAAATGTATGGCCAGACGTTGAGCTCCGTAGTTGAGCACGACGTACTCATGGGCCGCATCATTGCTCTTACCGGAAAGGAGGCCGTGGTGAACATCGGGTTCAAATCCGACGGTCTCATACCACTCTCCGAATTCCGCCACATGCCCGATTTGAAAATCGGTGACGAGGTGGAGGTTTATGTGGAAACACAGGAAGACAAGAATGGCCAGCTTATCCTCTCTCACAAAAAGGCCCGTGCACTCAAGTCTTGGGAGCGCGTTAATACTGCATTGGAAAAGGATGAGGTGATTACCGGATACGTGAAGTGTCGCACCAAAGGTGGATTGATTGTCGATGTATTTGGCATTGAGGCTTTCTTGCCTGGCTCACAGATTGATGTGAAGCCCATTCGCGATTATGATGTTTTCGTAAACAAGACCATGGAATTCAAGGTTGTGAAAATCAACAACGAATTCAAGAACGTGGTAGTATCCCATAAGGTACTTATCGAGGAAGAGCTCGAGAGCCAAAAGGCCGAGATCATCTCCAAGTTGGAGAAAGGTCAGGTTTTGGAAGGTACGGTCAAGAACATCACCTCTTATGGTGTGTTCATGGATCTTGGCGGTGTGGACGGATTGTTGCACATCACCGATATCTCTTGGGGTCGTATCAACCATCCGGAAGAGGTGTTGCAGCTTGACCAGAAGGTCAATGTGGTTATCCTCGACTTTGATGATGAGAAGAAGCGTATCGCTTTGGGCTTGAAGCAGCTTACAGCTCAGCCATGGGATTCGCTTGACGCAAATCTCAAGGTTGGTGACAAGGTTAAAGGTAAAGTGGTGGTTATCGCCGACTATGGTGCTTTTGTTGAAGTCATTCCAGGTGTGGAAGGATTGATTCACGTATCTGAAATGTCATGGTCGCAGCATTTGCGCAGCCCTCAAGACTTCATGAAGAAGGATGACGAGGTTGAAGCAGTGATTTTGACCCTTGACCGTGAAGAGCGCAAAATGTCGCTCGGATTGAAGCAGTTGATGCCTGATCCATGGGGACAAATCAGCACCAAGTACCCTGTTGGTTCACGCCACAAGGCAAAGGTTCGCAACTTCACCAACTTCGGTGTTTTTGTAGAATTGGAAGAGGGCATCGACGGACTGATTCACATCTCCGACCTTTCATGGTCGAAGAAAGTCAAGCATCCATCCGAGTTCACCAAGATTGGTGACGAAATCGAGGTGGTTGTATTGGAAGTGGACATCGAGCATCGCCGCTTGAGCTTGGGTCATAAGCAACTTGAAGAGAACCCATGGGAAACCTATGAGACTATCTTCAAGCTTGATTCGGTTCATGAGGGTGTTGTAGGTAAGGTAACCGACAAAGGTGCCGTTGTTACTCTGGAGTATGGTGTTGAGGCATTTGCCCCATACCGCCACCTCGCAAAGGAGAATGGTGCTACTGCCAAAACCGACGAGCGCTTGCCATTCAAAGTCATAGAGTTCTCCAAGGAAAACCGTAAGGTGATCGTTTCGCACTCCCGCTTGTTTGAGGATGTGAAGCACACTTCCAAATCCGGTGAGGGTGAGGAGGATTCGACTGCCAAGTCCTTGAAAAAGGTGAAGGACAACATTGAGAAGTCCACCCTTGGTGACTTCGGTGTGTTGAACAATCTTCGCTCCGAACTTGCTTCCGGTGAAAACGAGGCCAAGGCCAAGGACGAAAACTCTGAAAACAATTGATAAAAAATCCTCCGGAAACGGGGGATTTTTTTTGACCATAC
>JBEAXM010000217.1:0-3326 GCA_041159805.1 Bacteroidota bacterium | reverse complement strand
GGCCAAGTTGGCGCTCATACTTTTTGTAGCCCGTGCGCTTTCCTTGAAACAGGATAACATCAAGGATTTCAAATCCGCCTTCGTTCCGATCATGCTTCCAGTACTCATTACGTGCGGTTTGATCATGCCTGCGAATCTCTCCACAGCGGCGGTTTTGTTCACAACATGCCTGACATTGATGATCATCGGGAGAGTAAGCTTCAAATACATCTCCGCATTGATAGGAATCGGAGTTGTTGCATTCGCACTTTTCGTGAGCGTTTCATTGGCTCTAGGTTGGGAGGGAAGGATAAAAACCTGGGTAGCCAGGGTTGAATCTTTCATGGACGACACTAAGGGATCGGATAATTATCAGTCGCAGCAGGCTAGCATCGCCATTGCCAAGGGAGGTGTATTGGGTGTAGGGCCAGGCAATAGCTCGCAACGTAATTTCCTGCCGCATCCATATTCCGATTTCATCTATGCAATCATCATTGAAGAATATGGAATGGTTGGAGGCGCCCTGGTGGTGGTCCTGTACTTGGTCTTGTTTTACCGGGCGGTTCGTATCGCACAAATATCACCCAGGGCCTTTGCAACATTTGCGGCAATCGGCTGTGGATTCAGTCTGGCATTCCAGGCCATGATCAACATGGCTGTAACAGTGGGGTTGTTTCCGGTTACCGGACAGCCATTACCAATGTTGAGTATGGGTGGTACGTCCATTTGGTTTACCAGTATAGCGATAGGAATCATATTAAGTGTTAGCCGTGATATTGAAGAGGAAGGAGGTTTGCAGCCAGTTGGGAAATGAAATGAGAGTCATAATCAGTGGAGGAGGTACGGGAGGTCATATTTTCCCGGCTTTGGCTATTGCCGATGGTTTACGTCGCATTAACCCTTCGATCAAGTTTCTTTTTGTGGGCGCAAACGGCCGAATGGAAATGGAAAAGGTTCCCGCTGCAGGTTATGAAATCGTTGGATTGAACATAACCGGAATTAATCGAAGCTTCAGCTTATCGAACCTGATGTTTCCTTTCAGATTACTTGGAAGTCTCGTTAAAGCCATGGATATCGTTCGCAAATTCAGGCCTCATGTGGCGGTTGGTGTAGGTGGATATGCGAGTGGACCTTTGCTTTGGGCTGCCTCGAAATCGAACGTGCCTACGGTCATCCAAGAACAAAACTCATACCCAGGCATCACAAACAAAATCCTAGCATCCAAGGCAAGTGTGATTTGTACCGGCTATGATAGTATGGAGAAGTATTTCCCTGCTAGGAAAATACTCTTTACAGGCAATCCTGTGCGAAAGGAAATGGTGGATATCGCCGGAAAAAGGGATGAGGCGATTTCATTCTTCAACCTGGATTCGTCCAAGCCGGTTTTACTGGTGGTTGGAGGCAGTCAGGGTGCCCGATCAATCAATCATGCCATTCGAAATGGCTTGGAGCTCCTTCGTGACAATGGAGTCCAATTGATTTGGCAATGCGGAAAACATTTTCTGCCGGAGGCATTGGATTCAATCAAGTCGACAGGTTATACAAATGCAAGGGCGTTTGATTTCATCTCAAGGATGGACTATGCATATGCATCTGCAAATCTTGTTGTATCAAGAGCAGGGGCCAGCACGGTTTCTGAGCTATGTGTTGTTGGCAAACCGGCAATCATGGTGCCACTTCCTACCGCTGCTGAAGACCATCAAACACATAATTGCATGGCGATGGTATCAAAAGGCGCGGCCCTTTTGGTTAAGGACGCTGATTCAGGAACACAACTTGTTGCCAAGGCAATCGACACCTTGCGCGACAATAAGCTGTTGTTTGAATTGGCGGATCATATGTCGCGTTTATCTGTAACCGATGCAGCTGACCGCATCGCCAATAAGGTTTATGAATTGGCATTACAACATAGTAAAACCGTAAGTAAGAATTGAGGGCCCCTTTTGAAAACATAAGGAAAGCGTACTTCCTGGGAATCGGGGGGATTGGCATGAGTGCCTTGGCTCGCTATTTCAAAAGGAATGGCGTGGATGTTCATGGTTATGATAAGACATCGACCCAGCTAACCCAGGAACTGGAGCATGAAGGTTTTTCTGTTTCCTATCAGGACGATCCAGCAAAACTTCCTTCTTGGTTGAGTTCCGCACAATTTGCAGACGAAGTCCTTGTTGTATACACTCCGGCCATTCCAAAAGACCATGGTGAATTCAATCATATCAAGTCGATTGGATTCAGGATTTGGAAGCGCTCCGAGGTCTTAGGTGCCATCACGCATGGCGCCCATACCATAGCTGTTGCAGGCACACATGGAAAAACTACAACTTCCACCATGGTGGCTCATTTGCTGAAGCATGCGTCCAGAAATGTCACAGCATTCCTTGGTGGTATATCCTCAAATTATGGCACCAATCTATTGGTTGGGCGTTCAGATGCAAGTGAGATCATGGTGGCTGAGGCGGATGAATACGATCGTTCCTTTCTAAAGCTCAACCCGAACACCTCTGTGATAACCTCTGTTGATCCCGACCACTTGGATATTTATGGCGACAGGGAGTCTATGGTCTCTTGTTACGCTGAATTCGCATCCAAGCTTAAGCCAGGTGGAACGCTGCTCATCAAGGAGGGCTCACCCATGCCATTGGATGGGATTGAGCATAAAACATATTCAGCCAGCTCCACCGCTGATTATATGGCCAATGGGATTCGCATACACGATGGTGCCTATGTATTCGACATCATTGGACCCAATGTGAGCATTACCGATGTGGTCCTCTATTGCCCCGGTAGACATAATGTTGAAAATGCGTTGGCGGCAGCTGTGGCTTGCCTGCTCGAAGGACTGACACCAGATGAAATCCGGGAAGGACTTTGCACGTTCAAGGGAGTGCACCGAAGGTTTGAGTACCGTTTACGCTCCGATAATCGTATTGTCATTGATGATTATGCACATCATCCTACAGAGCTGAAAGCTGCAATATCAACGGTTAAGGAGCTATACCCAGGAAAAAAAATACTAGGAGTGTTCCAACCGCATCTGTTTTCACGTACCCGTGACTTCGCCGAGGGATTTGCACAGAGCTTATCCATTTTGGATGAGCTATTAATGCTTGATATATACCCTGCACGTGAGCTTCCGATTCCGGGCATTACCTCGGAGATGATTTTGGAAATGAGTACCGCTCCCTTGAAAAGAATGGTCTCAAAACAGGAATTGCCTCATGTGATCTCCCAATCAAATTCGGATGTTGTGCTGATTCTTGGTGCCGGCGACATCGATGCATTGGTATCAGGAGTTGTTGATGCTGTTTCTAAAAAACATAATTCAAAGACTGCTACAACATGATACG
>JBEAXM010000090.1:0-14859 GCA_041159805.1 Bacteroidota bacterium | reverse complement strand
AGCCATTACCGTTCGCAAAATCGGTCCTGATCGATATCAGATCATCTCCGGCGAAAGACGATTTCGAGCCAGTAAGATCGCCGGGCTTGATGCCATTCCTGCATACATCAGAATTGCAAATGACCAGGCCATGCTTGAGATGGCATTGGTTGAAAACATCCAAAGGGAAAACCTCAATCCGATAGACATCGCCATCAGCTATAAGCGCTTGTTGGACGAGTGCAAGCTATCGCAGGATGAAGTATCGGAGAAAGTCGGCAAAGACCGAACAACCGTCACCAACTATATCAGACTCTTGAAGCTTCCTCCAAAAATCCAAGACGCTATCCGCGAAGGCAGGATCAGCATGGGACATGCAAGAGCCATCATCAACATCGATGATGTAGGAACACAATTGCTCATACTGAGTGAGATCCTGACCAAAGGCATATCAGTAAGAAAAGTGGAGGAGATGGCAAGGAACACCACTCAGGCAAGGAAATTGAGTCAAAAGCCCTCAAAAGGCGGAACCTCCCCTATTGCATACAGAGACATTGAAAAAAGACTTGAAGGAGTTTTTGAAACAAAAGTCGAGGTGAAATCAGGAGCCAAGGGTTCTGGAAAAATTCTTCTTTCCTATTATTCCACAGAAGACCTCAACAGACTCCTGGATCTTCTTGATCATTGAAATACCGCCATAAAATGATGCGGATTGTCAAGTATGTCATTTTTCTTATAGTAGTGCTTAGCCAAAAATCAGAAGCCCAGATGATCGGCACCAATAATGCGCACTCCCCTCACAGGGCAGCAATTATGTCGGCCATATTGCCAGGGGCAGGACAAGCCTACAATAAGAAGTACTGGAAAATCCCTATTATTTATGCTGGGTTCGCTGGATTGGGCTACGCAATATCCTTCAACCAAAGTGAATATCGGACCTACCGAACCGCTTATGACCAGCGATTGGATGGAGACCCTACCACTGTTGATTCCTATGTAGATATTTACTCAGATGCGGATCTTGGAACATTAAAGGATTTCTACAGAAGAAACAGAGACCTGAGCATCATCGGTACAGGTGTCCTTTACATTTTGAACATAATTGATGCAAGCGTAGATGCTCATTTACACGGGTTCAATGTAAATGATGACTTGAGTATCCAAATTGCACCTTCATTCAATAACCAACTTAGTCCTGGAATAGGAATGATTATCACGCTGAAATAGACAATATGGTAATTGCATTGATTGGATATGGTAAAATGGGAAAGGCCGTGGAAAAAGCAGCCATTGAAAAAGGGCATGAAGTCGTCATCGCCTCTTCATCAAGAAACGATGGCCTTCGAACCGAACTCCTATCCCAATCAGATGTAGTCATCGAATTCACACGACCCGATGCAGCAATTCAAAACCTGTTGAATTGTTTAGACCATGCTATTCCTGTCGTTTGTGGAACGACAGGTTGGTATGAATCCTACGATACGATCAAATCCAAATTCCTTGAAAAAAATGGTGCTCTTTTCACTGCAAGCAATTTCAGCATCGGCATGAATTTGGTATTTGAATTGAACAGCATGCTTTCCCGATGGACTTCCCATATGCCTGAATACCATCCATCCATCCTTGAAACGCATCATCTGCAAAAACTCGATAAGCCCAGCGGAACAGCAATAACCCTGGCAAATGGCATATCACTAAACCACTCCAAACGGTTTGAATGGATGCTTCAAGATGACAAAAGCATCCTGCCAGATAACATTTTGCCGATATATTCGTTCCGTGAGGAACATGTTGTAGGTACACATGAAGTGAAATGGAGATCCGAAATCGATGAAATAACCCTGAAACATGAAGCTTTCACCCGGGAGGGATTCGCTCATGGGGCGATATCGGCTGCAGAGTGGCTTGTTGACAAGAAAGGCGTTTTTGGCATGCGTGACATGTTATTTGAAAAACAGAAATAGATAACCGAATCATGAACTGGAAATTTTGGAACACCAAAGGCAAGGACAATAAACCTTCCAAGCCAAAGAGCAAAACAAGGGAATGGATTGACGCAATACTTTTTGCCGTCATAGCAGCAACAATCATCCGCTCACTGTTTTTCGAAGCGTTCACCATCCCCACTCCATCAATGGAAAAAAGTCTTTTGGTAGGTGACTACTTGTTCGTAAGCAAATTGCATTACGGCGCCCGCACTCCCATTACTCCGTTGTCAATCCCCTTTGCTCATCAGGAATTACCCATACTAGGTACGAAATCATATTCGGATGCGATACAACTACCCTACTATCGGATTCCGGGATTCCAAAAAATCAAAAATGATGACGTGGTGGTATTCAACTATCCAATGGAAGACGACCGCCCCATTGACAAGCAAACCCATTACATAAAAAGATGTATTGCCATACCGGGTGACACCATTTCCATCAGTGATGGCTTTGTTTCAATCAACAGTAAGCCTGCAAAATCTCAAGAGGGAGGACAGTTCATGTATGATGTTATAGCCAGCGGACCTGGCCTTAACCCGAGATTCATTGAAAAAATAGGAGCTTCTGAGGCAGGACCCGGAAATGTAGAAGGGTCATACCGGCTTTTCATGACAGAGGAAGCGGCAAAAGAGCTAAAAAAGGTTCCTGATGTGGTAAGTGTGGAAAGGTATATAGCGCCAAAAGGCGTATATGAGCCTTATGTTTTTCACGGAAATCCATCCATACCATGGAACGTTGACAATTTCGGACCACTGTTTGTCCCCTCCAAAGGCAGTACCATAAAACTGGATTCCACAACCGTTTCCCTATACGGTAGATGCATCACCAAATACGAAGGGAATACACTTGAAATGAAGGATGGTGGATATCTGATCAATGGAAAGCAAGCAAGCCAATACACTTTCCAAATGGACTATTACTTCATGATGGGTGACAACCGACACAATTCGGCCGATTCACGTTTCTGGGGATTTGTACCGGAAGACCACATCGTTGGAAAAGCAGTACTTATTTGGCTTTCGATTGATCCTGATAAATCACTGTTTTCAAAAATCAGATGGAACAGATTATTCAATCTGATCCACGATTGAAGGTAATCAAAGCATTTTCTGCCTTTTGATCAGATAGGACTGTAAAACATTCCAGAATCCTTCGTGGATATCCGCTTCAACGAAATCGATGCGATATTGGGCACATTTAAGTAAGAGGTTATTCCTATATTCCTTGATTTTCTCTAGATAAAAGTCGCGTACGCTATTCGCATGCACTTTGACTGACTCACCTGATTCCACATCGATAAATCGGTAGGGCCTGTTCTGGAAATCAAAATCCAACTCCAACTTTTTGTCCACCACATGAAACAATACCACTTCGTGCTTATTGTATTTCAAGTGTTGTAGTCCACTGAAGAGTCGTTCAGGATCCGAGCTCTCCAACATATCACTGAAAATCATGACCAGCGATCTACGGTGAATGGACTCGGCAATTCGGTGCAAAGCATCGGCCGCAGCGGTGCCTTTTTTTGCATCGTCAGGTGCAGCCATTGCCTCCTCCAACTTCATCAACAGAAGCTTTTGATGCATGGTGCTTGAGCGGGCTGGAGTGTTTACCTCCAAATGATCGGAAAAAACACTTAACCCAACTGCATCACGCTGCAACTTCAACAAATGCATCAAGGATGCAGCAGCATGCGCAGCGAATGTAATCTTGTTAAGGGTTCCTGCAGGCAGCTGTTCCCTCCTGGGGAAATGCATGCTGGATGAGTTGTCGATTATGATTTGACAACGAAGATTGGTCTCCTCCTCATATCGTTTTACAAACAGCTTATCGGTACGACCATAAAGTTTCCAATCAATATGACGAGTGGATTCTCCAGAGTTGTATAGCCGATGTTCTGAAAACTCCACAGAGAATCCATGGAAAGGGCTCTTGTGCAAACCGGTGATAAAACCCTCAACCACCTGACGAGCTAAAAGCTCCAGGTTACTGGCTTGGTTTACCTGCTGCTGATTGATGCCCATGCTATTCGCTCAACGAAAATTGAACGCAACTGTTTTTTCAAAAGACTACAGGAGCTTGTTCAACTTATCTGCCAAAACATTTTTTGGGGCAGCACCAACATGCTTATCCACTACTTCACCACCTTTTATGAATAAAATTGTGGGAATATTACGTATACCATACTTGGTTGAAATGTTAGGGTTGCTGTCAACATCGACCTTACCAACCACTGCTTTTCCCTCATACTCCTTGTATATCTCTTCTACGATAGGTCCAACCATCCTACAAGGACCGCACCATTCAGCCCAAAAATCTACCAATATGGGTTTGTCGGATTTCAATGCTTCCTCAAAATTCTGATCTGTGAATTCAATTGCCATGATTATTTGTTGTTAGTGCTTATTAAATTGTTTGTGAATGCGAATTTACCAATAACAATACCAAAGGGGAAATCATGCCAGCTTGTCATGTATCCACTTTGTATGAAATTCCCGGTATTGCATCCAGTTTTTCAAACAAATGATTTGAGAAACTGACTTTCAGTGATTTAGATGTCATCTCCACTTTCTGATCGAAATCTTTTACATGCACCCTAAACGGCAATCGTCCGGGAAACTGGGAAGTAATGTCATATAAGTCGTCGATCAGCTTTTGCTGCAGGGAGTCCACACTTAGCATTACAGAAACCCCTCTTGATAACTCATTACCGATATCAGGAAGCATTTTCATGGACGATATCTTGATCTCCAAATTATTTTCATCGTTGTAACGATGCTGAACCTTTCCTCTCAGAAACAAAAAGTATTCTTTCTCCAAATAGGTCTTGAATTTCAAATAATCATCCGAAAAGAGTGCGATTTCTTGAGAACCTGTGTAGTCTTCAATAGTGAGAACTCCAAATGGCTTTCCATTGCGGGTCATCCTGTGTTCAGCACCTGTAACGATTCCTGCAAACGAGATTTCCTTGTTACGCAGTGATGGCAAATCGGCAAGTGCATTCACATCAATGTTGCAGAACATTGAAAGTTCCATACGGAAAGAGTCCAACGGGTGGCCCGACACATAGAATCCCACCACATCTTTTTCAAATCGGAGTTTCTGCAGTTCAGACCAAGGTGGGGCCTCAGCAAATTTTGGCGCAGGCATATCCACTTCGGATGCATCGCCAAAAAGGGATACCTGTTGAGACAGTTTGGATTCCTGAAGGCCGTTGCCATAGCGAATGGCTTTCTCCAGGTTGGTGAAACCATCCTTGGGATCTTTCTCAAACCACACCGCACGATGATGGTTGGTGTCAAAATCAAATGCACCAGCCATAATCAGACTTTCCAAACACCTTCTGTTCACGTTTCTGAGATTCACCCTTGAAACGAAATCCATCAGGTTTTTAAATGGGCCTTGTGTATCCCTTTCTGCAATCAAGGATTCAACAGCGTTTTCGCCCACACCCTTTACAGCACCCATTCCGAAACGTATCTCACCCTTGGTGTTAACGGAGAACTGGTGGAGCGATTCATTCACATCGGGGCCAAGCACCTTCAATCCCATCCTTTTCGCCTCCTCCATGAAGAATGTGATTTTATCAATGTTGGACAGGTTGTGAGTGAGCACTGATGCCATGAATTCCGCGGGGTAGTGCGCCTTCAGATATGCCGTTTGGTATGCTACGAATGCATAGCATGTGGAGTGCGACTTATTGAAAGCATACTGGGCAAAAGCCTCCCAATCGGTCCAAATCTTCACACAAGTTTTCTCATCATGCCCATTCGCTTTGCATCCATCCATGAATTTGGACTTCATCTTGTTGAGCACCTCGATTTGCTTCTTCCCCATCGCTTTGCGCAAGGTATCGGCATCACCTTTGGTGAAGCCCGCCAACTTTTGCGACAACAACATGACCTGCTCCTGGTAAACGGTCACCCCATAGGTTTCCTTAAGATACTCTTCCATCGCAGGAAGGTCGTAGGCAACAGCTTGCCTGCCATGCTTACGGGAAATGTACAAAGGAATGTATTCCATAGGACCTGGCCGGTACAATGCGTTCATGGCAATCAAATCCTCGAACTTGTCGGGCTTCAATTCCTTAAGGTACTTTTGCATACCTGCCGACTCGAACTGGAAGGTGCCGTTGGTCTCTCCTTTCTGATACAACTCAAATGTCTTGGCATCGTCCAATGGTATGGTGTCAATATCGATGGTTACGCCGTGGTTCTTCTTGATGAGTTCAAGAGCCGATTTCATGATGGTCAGCGTTTTCAAACCCAGGAAATCCATCTTGATGACACCTGCGTCCTCAATCACTTTACCCTCATATTGGGTGATGAGCAAATCAGAATCCTTGACAGTGGCAACCGGTATCAGCTCGGTCAGATCCTTGGGTGCGATGATGATTCCTGCAGCATGGATACCGGTACCTCGCACAGAACCTTCCAAAATCAGCGCCTCGGTGATGGTCTTTGATTGCAAATCATTGCCCTTGTGTATTTCACGGAGCTTCTTGATGTTTTGCAAATCATCTGCTCCAAGTTGTTCCACCTCTTTCAAGCTCTCGTTGCCTTCAAGCGGCGCATGCATCACACGATCCAATGAAATACCGGGTTTATCAGGAACCAGCTTTGCAAGCATATTGGCCTCAGGAAGTGGCAAATCGAGCACCCTGGCAACATCCTTCAAGCTCATCTTGGCAGCCATGGAACCATAGGTGACAATCTGGGCAACCTGCCGCTTGCCATACTTGTCGACCACATAATCGATTACACGCTGTCGACCGTCGTCATCAAAATCGGTATCGATATCGGGCATCGACTTCCTGTCGGGGTTGAGAAACCTCTCGAACAGCAGATTGTATTTGATAGGGTCTATATTGGTGATGCCTGTGCAATAAGCCACAGCAGAGCCGGCGGCCGAGCCACGACCTGGACCAACGAAGACACCCATGTCTTTACCCGCCTTGATGAAATCGGATACAATCAAAAAGTATCCTGCAAAACCCATGGTGCGGATGGTGTGCAGCTCAAAATTCAGTCGTTCCTCCAAATCAGGTGTCAATTCGCCATAGCGTTCCTTGGCACCGGAAAAGGTAAGGTGAGTCAGGTAATCGTCCTGACTGACAAATCCATCGGGTATTTCGTAGTTGGGAAGTAAGATGTCCCTTTTTAGATCCAAAAGCTCGACCTTGTCGACGATGTGTGCGGTGTTGTCAATGGATTCAGGGAAATCAGAAAAGAGCTGAAGCATCTCATCGTGCTTCTTAAAGAAAAACTGATCATTATAAAATGCGAATCGTGTTCCCTTTGGCTGGAAGTCATCATCTGAAAACTCCTTAGCCGTAGGGGTGCTTTGCTTTTCGCCGGTGTTAATGCAAAGCAGGATGTCATGAGCATTTGAATCCTGTTGATCCACATAATGCGAATCATTGGATGCTATGACACGTACGTTGTATTTGCTTGCCAGCTTCAACAAAACACGGTTAACCTTGTCTTGTTCGGGAATGCCGTGTCGCTGCAGCTCAACGTAATAGTCATCGCCAAAAAGGTCCAGCCACCATTTGAATTCGCGTTCGCCATCCTCTTCCCCTTTCTTGAGAATCGTTTGAGGCACGACTGCTCCGAGGCAACAAGTAGTTGCAATCAGTCCCTTGTGGTATTGTACTACCAGATCCTTGTCAATTCGAGGGTACTTTCCGTACAGCCCCTCCATGTAACCCAACGAACATAGCTTGGTCAGGTTCCTATAACCTTCCTCGTTTTTAGCAAGAAAAAGCTGGTGACAACGTTTATCCTTATCCTCTTTTGTAAAGCTGCGTTTGAAGCGGTTTTCCACAAGATAGAACTCACATCCAACGATTGGCTTCACCTTGGGTTTGCCATTGGCATCCTTATGCTTGTATGCCTCGGCCACAAACTGAAAAACACCAAACATGTTTCCATGATCAGTGATGGCCATGGCTTGCATGTTATCGGAAATGGCTTTTTTGTAAAGCTTGGAAATATCGGCAGCCCCATCTAGTAATGAAAACTGCGTATGGACGTGTAAATGTGAAAACCTATTCATAAATGATCTGAAAACTTCGATATCCGTAAAGATAAACCAAAGCATTGTCCAAGATCGAAATGTTCATAAATGCAAAACCAAAGGCCTGGACGGTTTTTTCGTTCCAGGCCTTTTAAGTTAATGTCATTGAGCGTCTTTAATGCGATAATTAAACCATAGGCAATTGTGTTTTGATCAACGATTCAAAAGTACCCCTGTATGGCATTGAAAAACAATCAAAACTCCAGGCCTAGTCACTTTTGAAAGATTGCTCCAGTATATGACTGACAACAACTATCGTTAAAATCTGTATTTCAACACTTTAGTTGAATTTCAATGTTCCGTTTTGGATAATGTTTGTGTAATAAATCCACACAAAACTCTACAAAAACCTAAACGTAATACGATTGTGGTTGTTTGTTAAAAAACGAATTAAATACACACACACTGTTTCACTTTACATTTTTAGTTTTGAAGGGATTCAACCAGAGATCATGACAAATAAAATCAATCCTTTACTATTACTGATCATTTCATTTTTAGCCATTGGAAAGCTACAAGGACAGGTAGTTTTCGATGTCCGTTTTCCAAATCCATCCAGCCATTATGCGGAGGTCGATATGCATATCAAAGACGCGCCATTGGATTCCTTTGATGTAAAGATGCCTGTTTGGATTCCAGGATCCTACATGGTCAGGGAGTTTTCAAGGCATGTTGAGGGTTTTGGTGTCAAGGGCACAGATGGGACCAAACCACGACACAAAAAAGTGCGCAAGAATGTTTGGAGAATCTACAACGACTCCACGAGGTCAATGACCGTAAGGTACAAGGTTTATGCATACGAATTGACTGTAAGAACCAGCTTTATCGATGCAGAACAGGCATATATCAACGGAACCTCCATGTTCATGTTTACGGAACAAACCAAAAACAGTCCGATCATGGTGAACTTCTTTCCTAAGTTCGAGTGGAATAAAATATCCACGGGCCTGCCTGCTTACGGTGCCAACCAATGGACGAGGATTGCTGAAAACTACGACCAGCTGGCAGATTGTCCGATTATTATCGGAAACCACGATCTTTTCACATTTGATTACAAAGGCATTCCACATCATGTTGCAATGGTGGGAAAGGCCAATTATGATCGGGAGAAAATCAAAACGGATTTTTGGAAAATCGTAGACGAATGCACTAAAATATACGGCGAAAACCCAAACAAGGAATACACCTTCATCGTGCATAACGTTCCATCGGGGGGCGGAGGTTTGGAGCACATGAACTCCACCTCTGTGATTACCCGACGCGATTGCTACGAGCAGGAGTCATCATACAAGTCGTTCCTAAGCTTGATTGCACACGAATACTTCCACCTGTGGCATGTCAAACGCCTTCGTCCGATTGAATTGGGACCCTTTGATTACGAAAACGAAAACTATACGACTCAGCTTTGGTTCTTCGAGGGTTTCACCTCCTACTATGATGATTACATACTACATCGTGCAGGATTCTACGACAGGGAAAAATACCTGAGTATCATAACCGATAACCTTCAAGGAGTCATGAACACTCCTGGCGACAGCATCCAATCGCTTGCTGAATCGAGTTTCGACGCTTGGATAAAATTTTACAGACCCAATGAAAATTCAAGAAATGCGACCGTTTCCTACTATACAAAAGGAGGTATTGTAGGCATGCTGCTCGATATTGATATCGTGAGCCATACCAAGGGACAAAAAAACCTGGATGATGTATTGCGATACTTGTATAGTGAATACTACTTGAAATTGAACCGTGGGGTCACTGATGAAGAGCTCATGAGGGCGTTTGAAACCGTTTCCGGGAAGAGCTATTCAGATTTCTTCAATAAGTACATTTATGGAACTGAGCGTCTACCCTATGAATCCATGATGCGTCTGGCTGGTGTTTTGATTGAGCGCACAGACGGGATGCAAGAGCCCACAGGCCACTTAGGCGCCACCTTCAACCAAGTGGGCAACAAGCTTATTGTTTCCAATGTAGAGCGCTGGTCGTCGGCTTGGAACCAAGGGCTGAATGTGAATGATGAGATTTTGAATATAGATGGCAAGGAGCCCGGACAGGTTCGGGAACACCTTGCGACAAAGAAGCCAAACGATGCGGCTACGTTCGGAATCATGCGTGCCGGACAAATGAAGAATTTCACCATTGTTCTTGGCGAAAACCCCAACATGACCTTGCAATTTTCCATACCTTCTAAGATTGATGAAAACCAATCGATTGTATTGGAAAAATGGCTTAAACCATGATTAGAAAACGCCCTATCCATGATCTTCGAATAGGTCTCATTTTCCTTCTGTGTATTTCTGTCACCAAAGTCCTTTCTCAAAACGTTGAGCAACTCAATCAAAGCAACATTTCCGTAACGTGGGAACAAGCTATCGGTATTTATTCGAAGCTTGATTCATTGCATTCCGAAGCCAGATTGTTTGAAGAAGGTCTGACCGATGTTGGCAAGCCATTACATGTGTTTGTGATTTCGGCTGATGGAGACTTCGATATCCATAAGGCCCGTGAGCGCCAAAAGGCGGTAGTGCTTATTAACAATGGGATTCACCCAGGTGAGCCGGATGGAATTGATGCGTGCATCAGGATGAGCGAAAAGCTGTTGAACAACAAAAAATCAATTCCAAAAAACGTATTGATCTGTATCATTCCCGTATATAACATTGATGGATCCCTGAAGGCACGGTGTTGCAACCGGGCAAATCAAAACGGACCTGTTGACCAAGGTTTCAGGGGAAATGCGAGGAACCTCGACTTGAATCGTGATTTCATAAAGTGCGATTCCGAAAACGCAAAATCTTTCACCAGGATATTCCACCATTGGAATCCGGATGTGTTCATCGACACCCACGTCAGTAACGGCGCAGACTATCAGCATGTGATGACATTGATATCCACACAGCACAACAAACTGGGTGGAGAGCTTGGTTCGTACTTGAAAAACACCATGACCCCTGCCCTTTTCATCTCAATGGAAAAGAGAGGCTTTCCGATGGCACCTTACGTTAATACCCGTAAATATGATCATCCACCTGAAAATGGCATCTATGGATTCATGGAAACTCCCCGTTATGCCAGTGGATATGCTGCACTGTATGGCAGTTTGTCGTTTGTAACCGAGACGCATATGCTTAAACCCTTTCCAAAAAGGGTTGATGCAACATTGGCATTGCTTGAGGAGATCATATCGTTTACCGCTTCAAACAGGGAGGTCATATTGAACAAACGGCTTAACTGGCAAAGCCAATGGGTTAAAAACAAACAGCACCCTATAGATTGGAAGGTTGACACTTCCAAAATTGAAAAAATCCGTTTCCAGGGATTCGAACACTATTACCGGAAAAGTCCTGTGACAGGACAGGATCAATTATACTATGACCGCAACAAGCCGTTCATCAAGGATGTGACATTTTACGATCATTATCAACCAAGCACAACCGTGGATGTTCCGAAATTCTATGTGGTCCCACAAGCATGGAGCGAGGTGATTGAACGGCTTCAAATGAATCGGGTACAAATGTTCAAATTGAAAAAAGACACCTTGGTCGAATTGTCAACATACAGAATCGGGGAATTTAAAACCTCATCGGCACCCTACGAGGGTCATTACGTGCATTCAGAAACGAAAATCGATACTGAAACCAAAACGATCAGGTTATTTGCCGGTGACTGGTTCATTCCAACAGACCAGGATGCGTTCAGGTACATTGTTGAAACGTTGGAACCACAGGGGCCCGACTCCTTCTTTTCTTGGGGATTCTTTGATTCCATCCTACAACAGAAAGAATGGTTTTCGGGATATGTGTTCGATGGAATGGCCGAGCAGCTGCTGAAAGACGATCCTGAGCTTAAAAGACGTTTTGAAGAAAAAAAAGCCAGTGATTCCGATTTTTCAAAATCGGCCTTTGACCAGCTTTACTTCATCTACCGCAATAGTCAATGGTTTGAAGATTTGAACCGATATCCGGTATACCGGGTAAACCACGATTCAACATTTAATGAATCTTTTTTAGCTCGGTAATTTACAATAATTTGAATATCAATAACATATTCAAAAAACATTGCTTGGGTTTACTCGGTGCAGCCAAAAGCTGAATAAACTTGATTTAGAGGGATTTATTTCCCATCTTTGCACCCCCAAAAATTGGAGAATTGGGGTAATTATTAAGTCTAACATTTAAAGCAAACCAAAAATGCCAGCTAAAATCAGATTACAGCGGTATGGTAAAAAGGGTTATGCCTATTACCACATTGTGGTGGCGGATGCACGTGCTCCTAGGGATGGTAAGTTTATCGAAAGGATTGGTTCTTACAATCCGAACACGAACCCAGCCACTATTGAAATTGACAACGACAAGGCCGTGAACTGGCTCCAAAATGGAGCACAGCCAACCGACACCTGTCGTGCGATCCTTTCCTACAAGGGAGTGTTGTACAAGCATCACCTGCAAGTAGGAGTTAACAAGGGTGCAATCACTCAAGAGGCCGCCGACGCGAAATTCAGCGCCTGGGAAGCAGAGAAGTCATCCAAGATCAGCAACAAGTCTTCAGCTTTAGCAGATGCTAAGCGTGAGGAGGCTAAAAAGCGTATGGCCAACGAACAGAAGGTGCGTGAGGAGCGTGCAGCTGCAAACGCTGCAAAGCTCGCCGCTGCCACTGCAGAAGCCCCAGCTGAAGGCGAGAGCTCTGAATCATCAGAAGAGCAGCCAGCAGCTGAATAACCCGAATTGCCTCCGTTGCATTTCATGACTACAAGCGATAGTATAGACCACTATTTCTTGATCGGAAGAATCACAAGGACCCACGGGGTTAAAGGCAATTTGGTAGTTATAATGGATGTTGACGATCCCAATCGTTACAAAAAAACAAAGACCGTTCATGTGCTCATGGACGGTCTTTTTGTTTGCCATGAGGTAACCTCCTTTTCAATAAATGGCAAAAACGCCATCATACACCTCAAAGGTTTTGATACGGTGGAGGATGCGTCAATGTTTTTGAAGTCCGAAATTTACTTACCATTGGACGAGCTGCCAAAGCTGAAAGGAAACAGGATTTACTTCCATGAGGCAATTGGAATGATGGTAACCGATGAAATAGAAGGCAAGCTAGGGCCTATTGTAAAAATAATGGACCTTCCGGAGCAACCTGTTGCTGTTGTGGACTTCGATGGAAAGGAACTCCTATTCCCATTCTTAACATTGTTTTTCAAGAACATAGACCGAAAAAACAAGGAATTACTGGTACGGCTACCAGAAGGTTTGGTTGATATTTACCGAAACACCTGAGGTTTTCAGATATTTATACATTTGCCTGACAAGGGAGAGCGCTGATTCTATGTCTCAAAGCGTATTTCATTTCCGGCATTTCACAATCCATCAGGACAAATGTGCCATGAAGGTAGGTACTGATGGTGTGCTATTAGGTGCGTGGATTCATGCTGCAGGTTCGAACAGGATACTTGACATTGGAACTGGAACTGGCCTCATCGCCTTGATGATGGCCCAGAAGTCAAATGCTCATATTGACGCAATAGACATTGACCAAGATGCCGCCTTGCAAGCTTCTGAAAACTTCAAGGAATCCCCATGGCCCAGCCGGCTGAACGCAATTTCCGGTTCCGTCCAAGGATTCGCAATGAATCATTCCGAAAAATATGATCTCATTGTAAGTAATCCACCCTATTTCATGGGTGCCTATCCCACACCGAGCGAAGCCAGAAGCATTGCCAGACACATGGATGAGCACCTTTCAATCGAAGAGCTAGTGGAGGCCGTCAACCTACTTTTAACTGAAAACGGCAGGTTTTGCATCATTCTCCCTTACATAGAAGGAAGCAGATTCAAATCCTATGCGTCTGAACACGGACTTTATCCAACACGCATCACACGGGTTATCACCAAAACGGGAAAAACTGAAAAAAGGGTGCTGATGGAATTCTCTAAATCGATCATTACACCGCTAGAGGATGAGATCATTCTTCAAGACGAGCAGGGAAATTATACAGAGCAATACAGAAAGCTCACTACAGACTTTTATCCTGGCATGTGAACCACCTAGGAGGTGGTTTCCTTGAATACGATTCCCATAGAAGCTAACGATTTCAAAACTGGCAGGTAGATTTCCTTGGAAACGGGGATATGATTGCCTCCAGGAAGTTTGATAGAGCCATCAATGATTTTGAGAGCCGTAATAGCCAGGGGTAATCCCACTGTTTTTGCCATTGCAGTCATTACCGAGTCATCACCTTCAACCACTAAGGTCGAAGCGATCCTCTTCTTGGATTCGCCAATCATGTATTCAAATTCGTGGACCATCACGATCATGTCACGATCCTCTGGCATCAGCCGCCATTTTTGCTCCAAAAGATTTTGTAAAATCTGTGCGGGAGATGCCACATCCACAGGGATAGTCGTATCCTCGAAAATGCCCGTCCATGCAACCATACTCATCGCCTCACCATCAATGGGCAAACCGCAAAACTTCGCAACACGATCCTCAATGCTATCACCCTTGATTGACGAGGGAATGAACGACTCAACCAGTTGACGGTAGGTCATGCTTCCGGCATCATGAATCCGCACCTGATCATCGGTGAGACCCAAAGCAACAAAAACATTCCATGCCCTGCAATATCCTCTCTGTCGCAAGGTGCCACGAATCATGGTTGGGATGTCATGCAATCCGTATGAACCGCGGTACGAAAGCGAGTCGCGATTGGCATATCCATCGAAATTCCCGAAACCAGGGACCGATATGGTTTCAATGTCAGAAAAAATCCGAGAGTAAGGAATGTATCTGTATCTTCCATCTGCAA
>JBEAXM010000059.1:0-12071 GCA_041159805.1 Bacteroidota bacterium | reverse complement strand
GAATTTGACACGTGGGAGGAGCTTTTTAAAAAATACCAGGCAACACCTTGACAACCCGTTGTTGAGAAGTCTAGCTTGATAAGCATTACTTTTTGATTAACAAATAGTTAGGCGCAACCTCCTGATTCAATTATTAATGAAAAAATGTGGGCCAATCGAACAGCTTTTTACTTCCAAAAGATTAGCCTTTAAGCTATTTTTGAATAAACCATAAACCTATTATGCAAGATCGTCTCATTGGAAGATTTACCTTTTCGATCACCTTGATGCTTTTGCTTGCTTCATGGACTGATGTGGCATTTTCCCAAAACAAGATTTCAGGAATTGTTCGTGATGCGGCAACAAGTGAAACACTCATCGGAGCCAATGTAGTTGTAAAAGGAACTACCAATGGCGACCAAACCGACTTGGATGGTAAGTATGAGTTCTCATATACGGGAACCTACCCAGTAACCCTTGTCGTGTCGTACATCGGTTACCAGAGCCAGGAAATTGTTGCTAATGGTGCAGGAGCCATCAACATCAAGCTGAAAAGTGATGAGGTTATGCTTAAGGATGTTGAAATCGTAGGTAGTAGGATTTCCGAAAAACAAAAAGAAGCACCACTTACCGTTGAGTCGATGGATTTGATTGCCATACGGGAGACACCGGCTGTTAGCTTTTACGAAGGACTGGGACAGTTAAAGGGTGTCGATTTGACATCTGCCAGTATAGGATTCAAAATCATAAACACACGAGGATTCAACAGCTCATCACCTGTTAGATCATTACAGATCATAGATGGCGTTGACAATGCTTCACCGGGACTGAACTTTTCACTCGGAAATTTCCTTGGCGCTTCCGAACTGGATGTTGCCAAGGTGGATTTGGTGGTTGGTGCAAGTTCCGCGTTCTACGGACCCAATGCATTTAATGGAGTCATAAGCATGACTACAAGGAGTCCGTTTTTCAAAACCGGATTGGAATATAATTTCAAAACCGGCAACCGTGGACTTTTTGAACACGCCGTTCGATTTTCGGATGTTATAAAAAACAAAAATGGCGAAGACAAACTTGGATACAAGTTCAACATCTACTACCTCAACGTAAACGATTGGCCGGCAGAGAACCTCTCCCCCACACCCCAATCAAAAAGCGGTATTGGTAATCCAGGAGGATATGATGCCATCAACATTTACGGAGACGAATACGTGAACGGACTTGATTTCAACAATAACTCAAAGGACTACCCTGGACTGGGTGTCATCACCCGCAAGGGATATCTTGAATCGGACCTGGTGGATTACAAGACCCAAAACCTGAAAGTGGGCACAGCGCTCCATTACAAACTGAAACCGGAAACCGAGTTGATTTACAGCTTCAATTTCGGCACGGGGAGCACCATCTATCAAGGCGATAACCGATACGCCCTTCGTGACATCAAATTTTATCAGAACCGGATTGAGCTACGCAAAAGTGACAAATGGTTCATCCGGGCATATTCAACCAAAGAGGATGCAGGGAAATCATATGATGCGTTCTTCACTGCGTTGTTAATGCAACGCTCCGCAAAACCTTTGGGTGACTGGACACAGGAATACTTGGACTTCTGGTACATCAATGTTAAAAACCAGTTGTATAACCTGCCTGGATTCCCGCAGCCATCCCAATATGCCACTTACACAGACTACCTGGCTGCCATCAATCCATTCCTCCAACAAAACTACCCGGATACACTCACCTACTTTCATCAGTTGGCTCAAAACTATGTCAATGGAGTAGGCAATCCTTTGAACAGTAATCAGCCGTTTTATGAACCCGGATCCTACGCGTTTGATACGGCCTTTGCAGCCATCACCTCAAAAAGATCCTTCTCTCAAGGAGGATCCCGTTTTTATGACAAATCCGCGCTATACCATGTTCATGGGGAATACAAGTTCACACCTGACTTTGCAGATATCGTGGTGGGTGCCAATTTCCGTTGGTACAGGCCTGAATCAGATGGCACCATCTTCAGTGACACCAATGGTGTGGTCATTCGAAATGAAGAGGGAGGAGTTTATGTCGGAGCAGAGAAAAAAGTTGCAAAGGAAAAAATCAAACTCAGCGTGACCGGTAGGGTCGACAAGAACGTGAATTTCGACTATCTGTTCTCACCAGCTGCATCAGCAGTATACACCTACAATCCCAATCACATCATCAGGGCATCCTTCTCCTCGGCCATACGCAACCCAACCTTGGCCGACCAGTACCTTTATTACCCGGTGGGTAGGGCGATACTGGTTGGTAACAAAGATGGCTACGACAGTTTAGTCACGGTGCCCTCATTGATCAACTTCTTTGACTACAACAAGAAGTTTGATACGTTGCAGTTTTTCTCGCTTAAGCCCGTGCGACCAGAAGAAGTGAAGTCTTTTGAAATCGGTTATCGTGCTACGATTTCAAACAAGCTTTTCATAGACATCAGCGCATATTACTCCTGGTACAAAAACTTCATAGGATACAGGATTGGAGCTGACGCCGACATCTTGACATTGTTTTACATCAGTCAACTTGGTGACACTGTATATTACAACGACCTCAGATTTAACAATGTGGTTCGGGTCGCATCAAATGCAGAAGACCAGGTTACTACCCGAGGCGCCTCCATTGGTATCAATTACTACCTAGGAAAGTATTATGCAATAACGTCCAATTATTCTTACAATAAGCTGGACAAAGGAGGATCTGACGACCCCTTGATTCCCGCCTTTAATACCCCTGAACACAAGTTCAATATCGGCTTCAATGGCCGCGATATCAGAGGTTATGGCTTCAATATCAATTACAAATGGGTTGACGGGTTTCAATATGAAGGATCACCTCAATTCACCGGATATCTCGAAAAGTACGATATGATTGATGCTCAAGTGAACCGCAAGTTCTTGGGCGACCTGGTGACCATGAAATTGGGGGTATCTAACATTTTGAACAACCGCCACTATGAGATATTCGGAGGCCCATTGGTCGGAAGACTTTATTACTTTAGCATCGGCTTGACAGCCCCCACCCAAAACCTGAAAAAAAGTAAATAACCCATAAACCCTATTCAAATGAAAAAATCCTTACAAATGCTATGTGTAGCCCTGGCCTTGTCAGTCGTTCCCGGAATGACCTTTGCCCAGCGTTACTTGACCGAGGTGTTCCCGAACGTAACTGTTACGACTAACGTTCAATACGGCTCTAACATCTCTATCTTTCCTCCTCCTACCCCTGCATCCATTCCATTGATCATGGATGTATACGAACCAACAGGAGACGTAGCCACCAACCGTCCATTGATCATTTTCATGCATACCGGAAGCTTGCTTCCAAGGTACATCAATGGTACTCCTACCGGTAGCCGCAACGACAGCGCAACTGTGGAGTTCTGCAAGCGTTTCGCAAGAAGGGGCTATGTAGTTGCCAACATGGATTATCGCCTTGGCTGGAACCCACAGGGTTCAAATGTGGACATCCGTCGTGGAACCCTTTTGAATGCCATTTATCGCGGACTGCAAGATGCCAAGGCCTGTGTGCGTTATTTCAGAGCGGACGCATCAGCTGCAAACACATACAAGATCGACCCCAACAAAGTTATCATCGGAGGACAAGGCACTGGCGGGTATATCGCTGTCAACTACATCAGCTTGGATAAGACCGCTGAAATAAACCTGCCAAAGTTCCTGAGTGGTGTAACAGATCCAACTTATGGTTTCGTTGCCGGTCAATCTTATGTGAACCAAGCCGTGTTGGGTGATTTCGATGGCTATGGAGGAATTCCTCAGCTGAACAATCCTAACAACTCGCCAGGACAACCAAACAACGTTCAATTCGCCTTCAATCTAGGTGGAGCATTGGGCGACAGCACATGGGTTGAGCCAGGAGATGCACCAACTGTTGCCATGCACGTGGTTGGTGATCCTTTCGCTCCATACAGCCAGGGTATCGTTTTCGTTCCCGGAAACCCTCCTCAATCAGTCGTAGATGTAATCGGATCACAAAAGATCATCCAATTTGCAAACCAATATGGAAACAACAACTGCTTTATTAACGCAGGATTCCAGGACCCATACACATTGGCTGCAAACAATTACAATGGTGGCCTAGATGGGCTCTATCCTTTCGTTACCGTACCCCCAGTACAAGCAGGCCCTTGGGAATGGTATGACTCCACCACGGTTGTAACCGGTGCTGCCGCGTTGGGACAAAACGGACAAGCCATATGGACCAATTCCCTACTCACAAACCCTGATATGTCGAAGGCCAAAGCTCTCGCTTATATCGACACGGTGATGAACTACCTTAACCCACGCATTGTTTACTGCTTGAATCTCCCTACCGGCGTTTCGGAGAACGAAGCTGCTGCAGAGCTGATTCGCATCTCTCCAAACCCTGCAACCAGCTACGTACGTGTTGACCTCACCTCCGTTACCCAAGATGTTCAGCAGATCCAACTTTTGGATATCTCCGGTCGTATCGTTAAATCAATCCAAGCAGATGGAGCTCGCGTATATGATATCACGCGAGATGACATCCAATCGGGAACATACCTGGTACGCATCCGAATGAATAACTTCGATGTGAACAAGAAGCTGATCCTTCAGTAAACCGTCCACTCGCTTATAAAAAAGCCATCCGTGAACCGGATGGCTTTTTTATTATGGATAATCATTTGGATGCTGCAGCGGATTCACCTGCAATGAACGCGGTAGTCCATGCTGCTTGAAAGTTATATCCACCGGTAACACCATCTATATCCAGAACCTCTCCTGCAAAGTACAGACCCGGCACCTTTTTCGATTCCATCGTTTTGAAATCAATCTCCTTGAGTGAGATCCCGCCAGATGTAACAAACTCCTCCTTAAAGGTTGTTTTACCTTTAACTGGCAGCCGAAATTGCTTGATTGTTTCCACCAAAGATCGAATTTGGGATTTCGAAACATTTCCCCAATCCAAATCCGAGGGGATACCGGAAAGCTGAATCAAGCGCAACCAAAAACGAGCCGTGAATTTTTCCATTCGAAAAGACGAAACGGCTTGACGAGGATTCGTTTTTTTCTGATCACTGATAACCTCCATCAACGAATCCAGTGATTCGTCCGGAAGAAAATCCAATTGAATTGAAAAGGCATAATTGACTCCAGACAAATAACGTGCTGCAAGAGAACTCAATTTCAAAACAGCAGGACCACTCAACCCCCAATGTGTGATCAAAACCGGTCCACGGGTGGAGAATTTCGAGTTCACTATGGCTAATTCAACGTCAGGAATGGAAACACCCATCAACTCCTTTAGCGGCGATGTGGGTATATTGAAGGTGAAAAGCGAAGGAACCGGATCAATGATTTCCAATCCCAATTCCGATAACCATCGAAACGCATTCATGTCGCGACCGCCGCCAGTGGTGACAATCACTTTATCAGCATCAACAGAGGAATTTCCAACAATCAACTTGAAACCTTTTTCTTGCGGGATGATTTTCTCAACTTTTTGATTCATCCTGATTCGAACACCACACCTTTGGGCCTCTGACAACAAACAGTTCACTATACTGATGGAATCATCGGAAACAGGAAAGACCCGACCGTCTTGTTCGGTCTTAAGTGGCACATCACGGTCCTCGTACCATTGTATGGTATGGCGGTTATTGAAACGGGAAAAGGGGCCTCTCAGTTCCTTGAATCCCCTTGGGTAACCTTCCAACAAAACGGATAAAGATTCTGCTCCATTGGTCACATTGCATCTTCCACCTCCTGAAATCCGCACCTTGGAAAGCAACTTACCTCCTGCCTCAAGCAGTATCACATCCTCTCCATTGCCCGCCGCATTTATGGCTGCAAAAAAACCTGCTGCACCTCCACCAACAACAGCTATCATGAACTATCTGGTAAGTTGTTGTATGATTTCTGAAAGATCAGGGAAGCTGTTCAACAGTGCATTTCGATCTGCCATTTCAAAATCCTTGAAATCAAATCCTGGCGACACCGTACATCCCGTCAGAGACCAATTACCGTTTGCATACACCCTTGAACCGAACCAGTTTCCAGCAGGTACCGTATATTGATAAAGCCCGTCACCCAACACCGTCTTGATCAGACACCCTTGATTGTCGATTTCAATTATTTCCAAGGGGTCACCATCGTAGAAGTGCCATGTCTCATCTGATTTTATCCGATGCAAAGCGGAAAACCCCGATGAGGTTATCAAAAAATAAATGGAAGTGCAGTGGCTCCTTCCATCAGGAAATGCGCCATCACCTTGAAACATTTGTTTAGACCGATAGGTTTCGCGGTACCAACCACCTTCGGGATGAGGTGATAACTGCAGGTTTTTGACCAACTCTTCAGGAGACTTCATGGTTTAATCAATTTTTAAATGGTTCACTTTCGTGGATGGAACTGAAGGATCGCACTTCGTAAATATTCGCGATCCAGGTGGGTGTATATTTCAGTTGTGGTAATGGATTCATGACCCAACATTTCCTGCACAGCCCGTAAGTCGGCGCCACCTTCTATGAGATGCGTAGCAAAGGAATGTCTGAATGTGTGAGGACTGATATTCTTCTTGATACCTGCCCTGGCCACCAAATCCTTGATGATTGTGAATACCATCACTCGGGTCAATTTTGAACCTCTGCGGTTCAAAAAAAGTATATCCTCATTACCGGTTTTTATCTGCAGCCGGTTTCTATAGGTGTTTTCATATGTCGCAATTTGTTTCAGGGCGACACTGCCTACAGGAACCAAACGCTCCTTGTTGCCTTTGCCAATTACACGAAGCAAACCGATTTCAGGATGCAGATTTGATTTTTTCAAACCTACCAATTCAGACACCCTAAGTCCGGAACTATAAAGTGTTTCCAGCATGGCCTTGTTGCGCTCACCCTCGGGTTTACTTAAGTCAATGGAACCAATGATCAAGTTGATCTCTTCAACAGTGAGGAAGTCGGGTAATTTCCGCCCTAACTTCGGCCCTTCAAGCAACGTGGTTGGGTCATCGGTAACCACGTTTTCTATGAGCAGATATTTGTAAAATGACTTGATGCCAGACAGCACCCTTGCCTGTGACCTCGCGCCCATACCAAGCTCGTTTATCCACTTGAGGAAATCCTGCAAGTGCTGAAGCGTGAGCTTGTCAGGACCAATAGGTGGCTGAAGCGTTAAAACAAACTGATGGAGTTTGGTGATATCATGTTCGTAGGCCTCCACAGAGTTTCCCGACAGGGAACGCTCCAGTTTCAGGTAGCTTCTGAAACCTTGTATATAGGAATGCCAACTCATTTGGTAAATTTAGCAAAAGGTACAAACAACTATCTTTGTAAACATGCGTATCGCCATCATCAATGGTCCTAACTTGAATCTGGTTGGCATCCGGGAGCCCGGAATCTACGGAGATCGTAGCATGGATTCACTTATTGATTTCCTGAAAAAAAGCTTCCCATCAGTAGAGCTCATCCATCTTCAATCCAACATCGAGGGAGAGCTGGTCACCTTTATCCAAGACCAAGGATTCTCGTGCGATGGCATCATCTTAAACCCGGGCGGGTATACACACACTTCAATCGCTATAGCGGATGCCGTGGCGGCGGTTAAAGCCCCTGTGATTGAGGTTCACATCTCCAACACCGCAGCACGCGAGGAGCAACGTCATGTTTCCCTTATCAGTAAATACTGCAAGGGGAGCATCTTTGGACTTGGACTGGAGGGATATGAGCTTGCGATGCAATGGCTCACAGGCGCAACCGGTTTCGGAAAAGGAAGCAACGGCTAAGCCGTTTCCAAAGTCATCAGTTCAACATCACGGGCATCACCAGCATGAGAACATTCTCCTCTGCTTTTGCCTCAGCGTCCGAAGGTGTCAGGATTCCGGCACGGTTTGGCATCGACATCTCCAGGTTCACCGACTCACACCCCATGTTATTAAGCATATCTGACAAGAAACGGGCGTTGAATGCAATCTCCATATCCTGGCCAGTGAATTCGCAAGCGAGACTTTCACTTCCCTCGCTGTTGTAATCCACATCTTCAGCTGAAAGCTTAAGCTCTGACCCGGAAATTTTGAGTCGAACCTGATGTGTGGATTTATTTGAAAACAACGATACACGACGAATTGAGTTCAAAAACGCATCACGTGGAATGGTCAGTTTATTCGGATTGTCTAACGGAATAACCGCTTCGTAATTCGGATAACGACCATCAATCAGTCGGCATATCAGACTGAAATTATCGAAAGCGAAGAATGCATTTGAATCATTGTAGTCAATCTTGACTTTGGATTTCAATCCTCCCAAGGCGCTTTTCAACAATCCAAGTGGCTTGCGTGGTACAATGAAGGATGCGGATTGCGCAGAACGTATGTCGGTGCGGCGATAACGGACCAAACGATGCGCGTCTGTGGCCACAAAAGTGGTGTTATCCGGACTTAGCTGGAAAAACACTCCAGACATGACGGGCCTTAACTCGTCATTGCCTGTGGCGAATATGGTCTTATTGATGGCCTCCAACAATACATCGGATGGTATTTCAATGGAGTTCGGCTTATCAATCACCGGTATTTTGGGAAATTCAGCACCATCCTGACCTGCAAGTTTGAACTTTCCGTTTTCAGTGCTCAACTCCACCTGGAAGTTTTTTTCATTGACCGTGAAAGTGACAGGCAACTCGGGGAAAGTCTTCATCACATCCAACAGGATTTTTGCCGGGATGGCTACCAAACAGCTATCCTTGGAAGTCACCTCAGTGGTGGTGGTCATGGTTGACTCCAAGTCGGAGGCAGATATGGTAAGCTGTCCGTTTTTCACCTCGAACAGGAAGTTTTCAAGAATAGGAAGCGGACTGCTGCTGTTCAAGGCGCCACTTACCGATTGCATGTGTCGAAGCAGAATTGAACTGGAAATGATGAATTTCATATTAACTGTTTGTTAATGCCTTGCGGCGATCTGGAAGACAAATATAATGGATTCTAATGGTTCTTATTTGATGTTATTAACAACTTGAAAATCAGCTGGTTTTAGAAACAATCTTTCGTAAGAGAAATACTGGACGATTATCAGGGAGGTGTCTTTGTTGATGGTGGCGGTCATACGATCGATATCATACGGATAAGGCGTTCCATCCTCCATGGATTTGTTTACCGTTTGTGTGGTAATGGGTCTTCGCCACAAATCAATTCGCGATGTATCGCCATCTGTTTTGACTAAAACGATGGAACGAAACGGGGTTGTGCTTCGAAGGGAATCGCGCTGTGCCGGAACAAGACTCTTTTCCAAACCTTCAAAGTTTAAAATGGAAAAACGTCGCAGGTAATCGATTACCTTGTCTTGGCTAACTGCAGGCACCTGGTTATCGAATCCATCATACACCATGTAATCCTTCGAATCGGTGGAGGATTCAATGCGGAAAGCATAGCCCTTGCGTTCGCGGTCGGCCACCGACAAACTTTTCAGCTCACCTTCATTCAAACGAAACACATTCTTGACAATCCAATCCGTGCGGTCCGTAATGAACCTAGGAGTCAAGTATCCTTGAAAACCTGGAATATGTGTAATGAAAGGCACCGTTGAATTCTCAACGTACATGAAGGTGCCGAACTGGTCAGGAGTCGGTCCACCAACGTAATAGGTCTTTACACGTTTCTCTCCCGCATACAATTCAACCTTGACCCCCTTGGCGGCGATGCTTTTGATGATGTTGTTATAAGCTTTCTTGCCAACAGGGCTTCGTACCTCGACATCGTGTATGGTCTTGAGGAGCAGCTTAACTGCATCAGGTCTTGCCCAATATTGGTTATCGACCAACCACTCATCAGATGATTTACGATCGAGTATGATTCGCTTGCCTGACTTATCTGCCAAGAATATCCTGGTAATGGAAGCGGTATCCTTATAAGCAAACTCACGCAACTCACCTTTCAAGGTGGTATTGCTTTGGCTTAACAGGAAATAGGCCGTCACACCCGACAGCGACAGGAAAACCAAAAGCAATATGCCGTTTCTGCTCATATTAGATTTATCATTAACGTAATGTCGCATAACGTTTGCGACGAAGCATCAGTTTTACAAAACCAAAAATCGCTACCACAAGAAGTGGCAAGCAGGTTGCGATGACCTGCCATTTTAAACGCTCCTCCTGGAGTCTAGCCCTATCCAACAGTCGAAGCCTGAATTCCTTGGCTCGCACCTCCATTAATCCTGAATCATCACACAAGTAATCTATACAATTCAGTATAAAATTCTTGTTGCCGAAAACCTGTCCAGTATAACGATCCTCACCCAAAGGTATTACCTGACCTTTACGGGTTCGGTTTTTGATCACATCACCATCACCGACTACAATCATGGCTGTTTGTTGGCTTACATCCCGGTAACCGATTGCAGAGTCCTGGGCGATTTCAGGAGGAATCCGATTCTTGAAATTGGATACGAACTGCCCTTCCAACAGCATGGCGATTGTTTGAGGACCAGCGTCGAATCTTTTAGGATTCGGTTTTTGATAAAGAATGTCTAAACTCACTCGCACCGGAGAATTGAAAACCCGTGAGTACTGGGAAGTGAACATCAATGGAGTCTTGGCCACGCCTTTGACATCTATGGCATCTATTGTGGATACAAATTCAAACTTGACCGCGTTGAGGTTTTTGGCAATCACATGGTTCGATGTAGACATGGCCACCGGGAAAAAGAACCACGGCTTAAGTGTTTGGCTTGGCTTGTTTCCAATCTGGCCATCGAAAGCGGGAATTGGTGCGGCAGACAAATCCAATACCAGGTTCGGATTCACTCGAACACCATAACGAAACAGCATGTCGTTCAATCCCAAATCTGGAGCAATACCGACCGTTTCCGATTTTTGGGACAGGCTGTCCATATCGGCTTCAACCCCATCAAGCAACCAAAGCAGCTTCCCACCCTTCATCACATACTGATCCAACACAAAAAGATCCTTGTCACTAAAACTTGAATCGGGATCGGCAATTACAACAGCGCGATAGCCATCAAGACTACCTAGCTTACCGTCGATTTTCTTGCGTTCGACGACATAAAATGTAGACAGCTCCCTTTTGATATCGGCCAGCTCTTCATTATCCGCTTCACCATGACCGTCCAACAGACAAATGATATGTGGATATTTCAAAGTCAATTTACGAATAGCGTTACACACTCCAAACTCCAAAGACTGTATGGAATTGTTAAGCATTTCATCGGGGGTTGCACCGTACTGATCTTGCAGCAACATTACAGGCACTTCCTCGCCACGGTAAGAGATGATCGCACCGGGAAAAATGGTCTGCTGGGACAATTCATCGCCAGACTTGGATTGCAAGGTGCTTGGTTGAATTCCTTTTGAAGCCAGTTGGCGATACAGCTGATCCCGCTGTTCCTGGTCTTGATATGAGGATGGATCAATAAATTCATATTCGATATTGTCATTCGAATAAGTACGCAGCTCATCCAATAGTTCCCTGGTGGCACTTTGAAGCCGTTTGAAGGCAGGTGGGAAATCCCCATCCAAATAAACCCTGACATAAACCACATCTTCAAGACCACCCATCAGTTTCTTTGTTGCAGGCGATAGGGTGAATCGCTTTTCGGAGGTAAGATCAAGCCTTGTGAAAACAAACGATGAGGCGATGTTCACCATGATGATGATGCAAACCAGCAAAAACAAACGGATCAAATGCTGCGACTTCATTGATCGAGGTGATTTGGGTGTGCTATTGGGTTTCTTGTTCACCATTTCCTTGATTCCAAAACGGTTCTGGTAAGCGTTACAAACAATGCCGTCAGACTGATGAAATACACGACATCCCGTGTATCAATTACACCCCTGCTCATGGAAACATAATGGCTATTGATACCCAACTGTTCCAAAATGGCCGCAATACTACCCGAGCCGATCAATCCTGCAATAGAATCGAAACCGATATACATGAAAAAGCAGAGGAAAAGGGCTACAATGAATGCGATGACCTGATTATCCGATATAGCTGAGGCGAAAACGCCAATGGATACAAACCCTGCACCCAAAAAGAACAATCCGATATAGGACCCCCACATGCCACCTGTATCGATG